>JAAZAC010000045.1 GCA_012514545.1 Actinomycetales bacterium
CTCGTCGACCGCCTGGTCGACGACGTGCGCACCGGGTTCGGCGCGCGACAGACCCCCGCGGCCCGCTGACGCGCCGCGCCACCCACCATCGCGGCCACCGCCGCGGACGGAGACGAACGAATGGCTGAGCTCCTCTACCGACTCGGACGCCTCGCGGCGCGCCGTCCCCGGACGGTCGTCGTCGCCTGGGCGGCCGTCCTCGCCCTCGCGGGCGTCGCCTACGCGCTCGGCGCGGGCACCCTCGCCACGAGCCTGACGATCCCGGGCACGCCGACGGCGCAGGTCACCGAGCGCCTCGAGGGCGAGCTCCCCGAGGTCGCCGGCGGCAACGGCAGCGTCGTGCTGCGCACCACCGACGGCGCCCCGTTCACCGACGAGCAGCGCGCGGCCCTGGCCGAGCGGTTCGCCGCGGTGCGCGCGATCGAGGGCGTCGCGGACGTCGTCGACCCGTTCGCCACGGAGGCGGAGCGCGCGGCCGCGGAGCAGCAGGCCGCCGACGGCGCGGCGCAGGTCGAGGCGGCCCGCGCCGAGCTCGAGGCCGGCCGGGCCCGGCTCGACCAGGCGCGCGCGGAGCTCGAGGCCGGCCGCGCCGCCCTCGCCGAGGCGCGCCGTCAGGCCGAGGCCGCCGGGCTCGCCGCCCAGGCCGAGCCGCAGCTCGCGGCGCAGGAGGCGCAGCTCGAGGCGGGCGCCGCCGAGCTCGACGCCCAGCAGGCCCGGCTCGACGCCGGCGCCGCGGAGCTCGAGGAGCAGGCCGCCCAGCTCGAGGCCGGCGCGGCGCTGCTGGAGATGGCCCGCGAGATCCGCACCGTCTCCGCCGACGGCGGCGCCGCCGTCGCCACCGTGCTCTTCACGGAGTTCGGGTTCGAGGTGACGACCGAGACCAAGGAGGCCGTCATCGACGCCTTCCGGTCCGCGCCGGTCGACGGCGTGGAGGTCGACTTCTCCGCGAGCATCGCCACCGAGATCCCCGACATCCTCGGCGTGGGCGAGGTCGTCGGCGTGCTCGTCGCCGCCGTCGTGCTGCTCGTCGTGCTCGGCACCCTGGTGGCCGCCGGGCTGCCCATCCTCACCGCGCTCGTCGGCGTGGGGATCGGCGCGCTGGGCTGCCTGGCGCTGTCGGGCACCGTCGAGATGCTCTCGGTGACGCCGGTGCTCGGCGTCATGCTCGGGCTCGCGGTCGGCATCGACTACTCGCTGTTCATCCTCCACCGGCACCGGCGGCAGCTCCGGGCGGGGGAGGACCTCGTCGAGTCGATCGCGCTCGCGAACGGCACCTCGGGCAACGCCGTCGTCTTCGCCGGCTCCACGGTGCTCGTCGCCCTGCTCGCGCTCAACGTCACGGGCATCCCGTTCCTCGGGCTCATGGGCAACGTCGCGGCGTTCAGCGTGGCCGTCGCCGTGCTCATCGCCGTGACGCTCACCCCCGCGCTGCTCTCGCTGCTCGGCCACCGGGTGCTGCGGCGGCGCGAGCGGGCCGCGGTCGCGGCGCAGGAGACGACCGCGCCGCCGCCCGCGCGGCAGATGTCCACGGCGGGCGCGCTCGGCCGGGCGCTGCTCGGCGTCGTCGGGCTCGGGATCATCGCGCTCCCGGCCGCGGACCTGCGGCTCGGCCTGCCGGACGGCTCGTCCGAGGCGCCCGAGTCCACCCAGTACCAGGCCTACGCCACCATCGCGGAGCGCTTCGGGCCGGGCCGCAACGCCACGCTCGCCGTCGTCGCCGACCTGCCCGCCCCCGCCGACGACGCGGCCGGCCTGGCGGCGGAGCTCGCCGTCGCGCAGCGGCTCTTCGCCCTCGACGACGTGGTCGCGGTCGCCCCCGCGGGCACCTCCGAGGACGGCACGGTCGCCGCGTTCCAGGTCGTCCCGGCGGAGGGGCCCTCGGCGGAGTCGACGGAGGCGCTCGTCGAGCAGCTGCGCGAGATCGGCGAGATCGACGGCGTCCCGATCGCCGTGGCGGGGCAGACGAGCGGCGCGATCGACATCTCGGCCAAGCTCGCCGACGCCCTGCCGGTCTACCTCGGCGTGGTGGTCGGGCTGTCGCTCGTCATCCTCACCCTCGTGTTCCGCTCCCTCGTGGTGCCGCTGGTGGCGACGCTCGGGTTCGTGCTGTCGTACTTCGCGACGACGGGCGCGGTCGTGGCGATCTACCAGTGGGGCTGGCTCGCCCCGGTGTTCGACGTGCACAGCCCCGGCCCGGTGCTGAACTTCCTGCCGACCGTGCTGGTGGGCGTGCTGTTCGGGCTCGCGATGGACTACATGCTGTTCATCGGGTCCGGCGTGCGCGAGGCGTACGCGCACGGGGCGCCGCCGCGCGTCGCCGTCGTGCAGGGCCTGCGGGCCGGGCGCGCGGTGGTCACGGCCGCGGCGCTCATCATGGCCTCGGTGTTCGGCGGGTTCGTCTTCGCGGACAGCGCGATGATCCGGCCCATCGGCTTCGCGCTCGCGTTCGGCGTGCTGGTGGACGCGTTCGTGGTCCGGATGGTCGTGGTGCCGGCCCTGCTGCACCTCGCGGGGCGCGGGACGTGGTGGCTGCCGCGCCCGCTCGACCGGGCGCTGCCGAACGTCGACGTCGAGGGCGCCGCGCTCGAGCGCCGGCACCCGCACCACGTCACGGGCGTGCCGGTGCCGGAGGTCGTCGCCGGGTCCTAGGCCGCGGTGGGGGTCCGCCGCGCCACAATGGCGCGGTAGACCTCGAGCCGCGCCGCGGGCAGTCCGGCGTCGACGCCACGCGCGCGCGGGCCATGAACCGGGGCCTCGTGCTCTCCCGCGTGAAGGCCGACGGGCCGATCTCGCGCGCCGACCTCGTCCGGGCGACCGGGCTCGCGAAGGCCACCGTCTCGGTGATCGTCGACGAGCTCGTGGCCGCCGGCCTGCTCGTCGAGGCCGGGGTGGGGGCGACGTCGGCCCGCGGCGGCCGCCCGCCCGTGCTGCTGCGGTACGACGGGCGCTCCGAGCTGCTCGTCGGCGTCCACGTGGGCGTGCAGCGGACGACGGCGACCGTCGCCACCGGGTCGGGCGAGGA
>JAAZAC010000296.1 GCA_012514545.1 Actinomycetales bacterium
CAAGGTCGAGGCCACCCGTGTCGAGCAGCGCACGGACTTCGACAAGCTCGTCGTCGACGTCGAGACGAAGCCCGCGATCGCCCCGCGCGACGCGCTGGCCTCGGCCGGCAAGACGCTCGTCGAGCTGTTCGGCCTGGCCCGCGAGCTCAACGTCGAGGCCGAGGGCATCGAGATCGGCCCGTCGCCGACCGACGCCGCCCTGGCCGCCGACCTGGCGCTGCCCATCGAGGAGCTCCAGCTCACCATCCGGTCGTACAACTGCCTCAAGCGCGAGGGCATCCACACGGTGGGTGAGCTCGTCGCCCGCAGCGAGGCCGACCTGCTCGACATCCGCAACTTCGGCGCCAAGTCGATCGCCGAGGTCAAGGAGAAGCTGGCCGGCATGGGCCTCTCCCTCAAGGACAGCCCGCTCGAGTTCGACGCCGGCGGCTACTACGACGGCGCCGACTACGGCACCGACGAGCTGGCCTGAGCCACTGGGCCGGCCGACGACGGCCGGCTCCCCGACCCTGTACGAGGAGTAAGAGATGCCCACCCCCACCAAGGGTTCGCGGCTCGGCGGCGGCCCGGCGCACGAGCGGCGCATGCTCGCCAACCTGGCGACGGCCCTGTTCGAGCACCGGCGGATCACGACGACGGAGACCCGCGCCAAGCGGCTGCGCCCGCTGGCCGAGCGCCTCATCACGTTCGCGAAGCGCGGCGACCTGCACGCCCGCCGGCGCGTGCTGACGGTGGTCCGGGACAAGAGCGTGGTGCACGAGCTGTTCACCGAGATCGCCCCGATGATGGCGGAGCGGAACGGCGGCTACACGCGCATCACGAAGATCGGCCCGCGCAAGGGCGACAACGCCCCGATGGCCGTCATCGAGCTCGTCCAGGAGCCCGTCAGCCCGAAGCAGGCCACCGTCCGCGAGGCCGAGAAGGCCACGAAGAAGGCGGCGACCCGCAAGGCCCCGCCGAAGGCGGCCGAGGCCAAGGAGACCGAGGCCACGGAGGCCGAGGCGCCCGCCGAGGAGACCGCGGAGGCCACCGAGGCCGAGGCGCCGGCGGAGGAGACCGCCGAGGCGCCCGCCGAGGCCGAGGGCGAGGGCGAGGCCGAGCAGGCCTGACCCCAGAACGCACCACGCGCCGAGGGCCCGGACCGTCACGGTCCGGGCCCTCGCCCCGTCCGGCACCACGTGAGGCCCGGCATCGCGTGAGGTCCGGCACCGCGTGACGCCCGGCCCCGTGCGGGCCTCGGGAGCGCGCGCGGCTCGGTAGCGTCCTGAGCATGTCGACCACGGTCGCGCCCGCGGGCCTTCCGGTGGTCCTGCTGCACGGGGCCCGCGTCTCCCGCACCATGTGGCGCCCGCAGCTCGAGGCGTTGGCCCGCGCCGGCCGCACGGCCCTCGCGATCGACCTGCCGGGCCACGGCGAGCGCCTCGACGAGCGCTTCACGGTCGACGGCGCCGTGGCGGCGGTCGCCGAGGGGGTCGACCGCGTGGGTGGGCGCGCCGTCGTCGTCGGGATGTCGCTGGGCGGGTACACGGGGATCGCGCACGCCGCGCGGCACCCCGAGCAGGTCGCCGGCCTCGTCGCGGCGGGGTGCAGCAGCGTGCCGCGGCAGGCGGCGTCGGCGGCCTGGCTGCTCGCGGTCCGGCACGTCTTCATGCGCCTGCCCGACAAGGGGGCGTGGCTCAACCAGCGGCTCGTCGACGCTGCGCTGCCGCCCGACGGCGCCCGGGCGGCCGCCGAGGGCGGGTTCGCCCTCGAGGTGATGGACGACCTGCTCGTCGCGATGCGCGGGACCGACCCGCTCGCGGACCTCGCGCGCGTCGCGTGCCCGGTGTGGATCGTCAACGGGCAGTGGGACCACTTCCGGCTGCAGGAGCGCCGGTTCGTGGCGGCGGCCCGGGACGGGCGCCTCGTCGTCGTGCCGCGGGCGACGCACCTCGCGAGCCTCGTGCGCCCGGTGGCGTTCACGCGGGTGCTGCTCGAGGTCCTCGAGGAGGTCGACGCGCGGGAGGGTCAGGCGGTGCGGCGCAGCTCCCAGGCGCGCACGCCGCCGGCGAGGGCCGCGGAGTCCGGGACGACCACGACGTCGTCGCCGAGGGCGGCCAGCGCGCGCGGGGTGATGCGGCGCGCGTTGCCGCCCCCGAGGTAGAGCCGGTCCCAGCGGAACACCGGCCGCAGGTCGGCGACCGCCTCGCGCACGCGGCGCGACCACATCCCGTCGCCGAGCAGGCGGCGGGCGTGCGCGCCGAGCCAGTCGTCGTACGTCGTC
>JAAZAC010000297.1 GCA_012514545.1 Actinomycetales bacterium
CGACGACGGCGAGCGTGTTCGTCGCCGGGGTCGGCGTCGCGTACCCGTACGCGCCGTACGCCTGGGCGCCCGGGTACCCGGCGCTCGGGTACCCGCCGGACGGGTACGACGACGCGGCGGGCTGCTGCGCGTACGGCGAGGCGGGCTGCTGGGCGTACGGCGAGGCGGCCTGCTGGGCGTACGGCGAGGCGGCCTGCTGGGTGTACGGGGAGCCCGGCTCCTGGGTGTACGGCGCCGCCGGCTGGGCCGTCGCGGGCTGCCCGGACGGGTCACCGCGCCACTCGTAGGGAGGGGTCGGCTGGGCGCTCGCCGGCGTCGAAGTGGGGTCCTGCTCGCTCACGAGTCCTCCTCGCAGACGTCGGCGGCGCCGACACGCGAGAACGAGCATCCCATACGACCTCCACGCGCCGGGGGCGCTCGCTATCGTTCGTCCGGGTCGCGCGCTGACGCCCCCTCCGCGTCACCGGACGGCGGCCCCCGGACCGAGGGAGTCAGGGCATGAGCAGCATCGGTTGGCGGGTCCACGGCGACGGGCGGCGGGTGACGCCGGGGACGGTGGTGGCCCCTGAGGAGCGGCTCACCTGGCCGCGCACCGTGGGCATCGGCATGCAGCACGTGGTCGCCATGTTCGGCGCCACGATCCTGGTGCCGGCGATCACCGGGTTCCCCGCCTCCACGACGCTGTTCTTCTCGGCCATCGGCACCTTCACGTTCCTCCTCGTCACGGGGAACCGCCTGCCGAGCTACCTCGGGTCGTCGTTCGCGTTCATCGCCCCCGTCCTCGCGGCCATGGCCGACGGCGGGATGTCGACGGCGCTCGGCGGCATCCTCGCCGCGGGCGTCACCCTGGCGATCATCGGCCTCGTCGTGCACCTCGCGGGCGCGCGCTGGATCGACGTCGTGATGCCGCCGATCGTCACCGGCACGATCGTCGCGCTCATCGGCATCAACCTCGCGCCCGCCGCGTGGGGCAGCGTCCAGGTCGCGCCGCTGACGGCGATCATCACGATCGCGGCGATCGCCGTCATCACCGTGTTCTTCCGCGGCATGATCGGCCGCCTCGCGATCCTCGTCGGCGTCGTCATCGGGTACCTGGCGGCCGTGATCCAGGACGAGGTCGACTTCGAGCCCGTGAACGACGCGGCCTGGCTGGGCCTGCCGGAGTTCACGACGCCGACGTTCGACCTCGGCATCCTCGGCCTGTTCCTGCCCGTGGTGTTCGTGCTCATCGCCGAGAACGTCGGCCACGTGAAGTCCGTCGCCGCGATGACCGGCCAGGACTACGACGGGCTCATCGGCCGGGCGCTGCTCGCCGACGGCCTCGCGACGACGTTCGCGGGCGCGGGCGGCGGCTCCGGCACGACGACGTACGCCGAGAACATCGGCGTCATGGCGGCCACCAAGGTCTACTCGACCGCGGCGTACTGGGTGGCCGGCGCGACCGCGCTGCTGCTCAGCCTCTCGCCGAAGTTCGGCGCGCTCGTGGCGACCGTGCCGCCGGGCGTCCTCGGCGGCGCCGGCACCGTGCTCTACGGCATGATCTGCATCCTCGGCGCCCGGATCTGGGTGCAGAACCGCGTGAGCTTCGCCGACCCGGTCAACCTCACGGTCGCGGGCGTCGGCCTCATCATCGCGGCCGCGGACTTCCAGTTCGTCACCGAGGGCGGGCTCGAGTTCAAGGGCATCGCGATCGGCACCGCCGCCGTCCTCGTGCTCTACCACGGCATGCGGGCGATCTCCCGCTGGCGCGGCACGCACTGGGAGGCCGCGACGCCGGCGTCGGTCCCGTCGGAGGACGAGCTCGCGGCCCTCGCCGCCGTCGACACCGCGCCGGCCGCCGGCGACGGCGCCGCCCCCGAGCCCACCGCCGAGGAGGACGCCACCACGGCCTGATCCGCAGCCCGGCGCCCCCGCGCCGGGCGTCGCCCCCCGGCCCGTGCCCCCGCGGCCCGGCCGACCCGAGCGCCGGTCGGCCGGGCCTCGGGGGCACGGGTTCGTCCGGGCACGGGGCCGCGCGTCGGACCTGCGCCGGACCCTGGTCGGGCCCTTCCGCACAGGCGGGGGCGGTCAGCCCGCGGCGGTCTCCTCGGTCGCCGCCTCGGCGGACGGGCTCGGCGACGGCGAGGGGGCCGGCTGGGCCTTCGCCAGGGCCTGGTCGAGCGGGATGCAGCCGGTCGGGTTGGCGAGCGGCTCGGTGGGCGCGAGCTGCACCTCCTCGACCGCGACCAGGGCGTTCCACTCCTCGCCGATGATGATGTCGACGGTGGCGTCGGTGCGCCGGTCGAGGACGAAGACCGGGTCGGCGACGTGCGCCGCGACCGTGTAGGCCGCCGCGACCCCGAGCTCGCCGAACCGGATGCGCGCGGTGCCCTGCACGCCCGTCGGGCGGAAGTTGCCGACCTCGATGGTCACGAACCCGCGCGCCTTGAGCTCGGTGTCGGTCGCGCCCGCGAGGCCGGGGCGCGACGTGCCGTTGAGCACCCGGATCTGCGTCGTGGCCGGGTCGACGGGGAGGGTGTCCTCGGCCAGGCACGGCGGCGGGGCGAACGCGGGCCCGGTGTCCTCGGGCTCCGGCGTCGTGAAGTCGCGCTCGAGGAAGGAGACCTCCATCGCGCCGGTGTAGACCGCCGTCGCGCCGAGGCCGGCCAGGGCGAGGAACGCGATGAGGGAGCCGAAGATGACGGCCTGGCGCTCGTGCTTGCGGCGCCGGCGCAGGGCCCGGGCCGGGTCCGGGTGGTGCTGCGACATCAGTCGTCCAGGACCAGCACGCGGGCGTGCAGCACGGGCCGCTGCTGGAGCGCGGCGCGGACGGCGCGGTGCAGGCCGTCCTCGAGGTAGAGCACGCCCTTGTACTGCACGACGTGCGCGAACAGGTCGCCGTAGAACGTGGAGTCCTCGGCGAGCAGCGCGTCGAGGTCGAGGGTGCGCTTGGTGGTCACCAGCTCGTCGAGCCGGACCTGACGGGGCGGCACGTCGGCCCACTGCTTGGCAGTGGTCAGCCCATGGTCGGGATAGGGACGCCCCTCGCCGACCCCCTTGAAGATCACGGCTGAAGTCTAGTGGGCGCGGCAGGGACCCCCGTCCACCTCCGGGACGAGACGCTGCTGGCGACCTCCACCCGTGGTTGACAGAGTGGCCGCGTGACCGCGCCCCACCCGCCCGACGGCGGTCCCCACCCGCCCGACGGCGGTCCCCACCCGCCCGACGACGGTCCCCACCCGCCCGACGACGGCCCCGTGCACGTCGTCGTCATGGGCGTGGCGGGCTCGGGCAAGACGACGGTCGCGGGCATCCTCGCGGCGCGGCTGGGCCGGCCGTGCGCCGAGGCGGACGACCTCCACCCGGCGGCGAACGTCGCGAAGATGCGCGCCGGCGTCCCGCTGACGGACGAGGACCGCCGCCCCTGGCTCGAGGCGCTGCGGGCATGGCTGACGGCCGAGGCGCGCGCGGGCCGGGGCGCCGTCGTCACGTGCTCGGCGCTCCGCCGCGCGTACCGGGACGTGCTGCGGGGGGCCGAGGGCCGGGTGCGGTTCGTGCACCTCGTCGCGGACCCGGCCACGATCGCCGCGCGCATGGCCGCCCGGTCCGGGCACTTCATGCCGCCGTCGCTGCTGCCGTCGCAGCTCGCGACGCTCGAGCCGCTCGACGCGGACGAGGACGGGGTCGTCGTCGCGGCGGACGTGCCGCCCGACGAGGTCGCCGACCGCGCGCTCCGGGCGCTCGGGCTGGGCTGACCGCCGGGCGGCCGGCGCCCCTCAGTGGGCGTGCGGCTCGTGGTCGGAGTGGTCGTGGTCGTGCTCGGCGATCTCCCGCCGCACCTCGTCCATGTCGAGCGCGCGGGCCTGGCCGATGAGGTCCTCGAGCGCGGGCGCGGGGAGCGCGCCGGGCTGGGCGAAGAGCAGCACGCCGTCGCGGAAGATCATGAGCGTCGGGATCGCGGTGATGCCGGCCTGCGCCGCGAGCGCCTGCTCCGCCTCCGTGTCGACCTTGCCGAACACGATGTCGGGGTGCGTCTCGGAGGCGCGCTCGTAGATCGGCGCGAACATGCGGCACGGGCCGCACCAGTCGGCCCAGAAGTCCACGAGGACGATCTCGTTCTCGGTGACCGTGGACTCGAAGTTCTCGGCGGTCAGGGTGACGGTGGACATGCGGCTCCCTCGGGTCGACTCTGGAGGATACCCTACGGGGTATAACCACCGCTCGGGCCCCGGTCTTCCCGTCCAGGGTGCGCCCCGGCCGCGCGCCGGGCCACCGCGCCGGCGGGCCGACCACCCGGCCCGGCGGCCGCCGTCGGGCCGGGGAAGGGCTCAGCGGGGCGGGCCCGCGGCGACCCGCTCGAGCATCTCCTCATGCGACCCGCGCAGCCCGAACACCGACTCGAGCCACCACGTCGCACCGGCCTCGGCGTACTCGGGCACGAGCCCGCGCTCGCCCGGCGCCGTGGTCCCGTTGACGGCGACGTCGAAGTCCGGGCCCACGCCGAGCTCACGGAGCCGCTGCACCGACCCGGCGATGCCCTCGGGCGGGCAGCGGACGGCCGCCGTCTCGTCGATGACGGCGGCGGTCCAGCCGTCCCACCGGGCGGCCCGGCGCAGCGCGGGGCGGCTCCACCCGCCGATCCACACGGGGACCCGCGGTGCCTGGACGGCACGCGACGCGACCTGCACGCCCTCGGCGACGTAGTGCTCGCCGCGGTGCTCCACCGTCTCGCCCGCGCACCACCGCACGACGAGGTCGAGCGCCTCGTCGGTCATGGCGGCGCGCGTGCGGTCGTCGCGGTGGTCGCCGACCGGGCCGAGGTCCTCGGCGACGCCGAGCCCGGCGCCGAGGACCACCCGGCCGCCGCTGAGCGCGTCGAGCGCGTGCACCGAGCGCGCGAGCAGGTGCGGCCGGTAGCGGGGGACGGGCACGACGTCGGTCACGAGGCGCAGGCGCTCGGTCGCGCAGGCGACCGCCGCCAGGGTGACCCACGGGTCGGCGACGCCGCCCCAGAAGTGGCAGTGGTCCCAGATGGCCAGGGCCTCCCAGCCCGCGGCCTCGGCCGCGCGGGCCAGCTCCACGACCGGCCCCGGCTCCGCGTAGGGCCCGAAGGGCACGACCTCGATCCCGTACCGCACCGCCGCCTCCTCGTCCGCGCGGCCGCCCTCGGTCGGCGCCCGCCGGGGGCCCACGGTAGGCCCGGCCACCGACACGGGTGATCATGGTTTGCACCGGGCTGACCAGGGAAAATGTCCTCGATGGGCGGGTTCGGCCGGGGTCGTCGTGCGCTCGCCGAGGCCACCCGGGACCTTGGTCCCTCGTTCGGACGGCGCCGCCTGGACCAGCCTCGAAGGGCCGGGTCCCGCGCGGCTCACCCGTGAGCGACCCGGTGACGGACGGCAACGGCGCCGTCCGCGCCGGCCCACACCGGAGGCGCCATGGCAGCGAGGGTGCTGGTCACCTACGCGACACGGCACGGCGCTACGAAAGGCATCGCGCAGGCCGTGGGCTCGGTGCTGCACTCGTGCGGCCACCAGGTGCGCCTCCTCCCCGCCGGCGTGGTCACCAGCGCAGACGAGTACGACGTCGTCGTCCTGGGGTCCGCGATCTACCACGACCAGTGGCTGTGGGACGGGCGGCGCCTGGCCAAGCGGCTGCGGAGCCTGCGCGGCACGCCCGTCTGGCTGTTCTCGAGCGGGCCGCTCGGCGGCACGCCCGAGGCCGACGCGGAGCTCGAGCGGCTGTGCGGGCTGGACACCGAGCCGCCGTGGTCCGTCTCGACGGTGCTGCGCGGCGTGGACGTGCGCGGGCACGCCACGTTCGGCGGCAAGCTCGACCCGAAGGTCGCGTCCGGCCTCGACGGGTACGTGCACCCGGGCGACTGGCGGGACATGGCGATGGTCCGGGAGTGGGCGCGGACCATCGGCGGCGGCGGGGTCGCGGCCGAGCCGCCGCGCGAGTTCCCCGTGCCCGAGCGCGGGTGGGGCCTGAGCCTCGGTCGCGTGTAGCGCCCGACGGCGGGCGTGGGGCCGCGTGGCGCGCCGACCGGGGGCGTGCGGCGCCTCAGGCGTGGATGGCGTCGCAGACGATCCGCCGCGCGTGGAGGCGCGCGGTCACCGCGCCGGCGGCGCCGGCGACCAGCTCGGCGTCGGCGCGCACCTCCATCCAGCGCCCGCTGTTCGCCCGGTCGACGACGAGCAGGGTCGCCCGCGGGTCCGCGCGGAGGTTCCGCGCCCACGGGTGCTCGGCGGTCGTCGCGACGAGCAGCACGTCGCCGTCGCGGGCGCACCGGGCCGGCTGGCAGCACGCCCCGCCGTCGGGCAGTCGGGTGGCGAAGGCGGCCAGGATCGGGCGGTCCACGAGGTCGGCGTGCGTCGCCGGCAGCGGCAGCCCCGGCGGGGGCGCGTCCGGGCGGGCGGGGGCGCCGTCGTCGGGCGGGACGGACGCGGGGACGGGCGCGGGGACGGGGCCGGCCGGCGTCGGCGAGCCGCCGGCGACCACGGCGGTCGGGACCAGGCGGAACGTCACGGGGTGCTCGACCTCGGCGAGGTGCGCAGGCACCACCGCGCCGAAGTAGGGCGCGAGGCCGGTGTAGCGCACGCCGACGGCGTCCAGCGTGGCGGTGGGGTCGGGGTCGGGGTCCTCGCGGACGTCGGCGCGCACCTC
>JAAZAC010000298.1 GCA_012514545.1 Actinomycetales bacterium
GCTCATCGAGCGCAACACGGCCATCCCGACCAAGCGGAGCGAGATCTTCTCCACCGCCGAGGACAACCAGCCGTCCGTGCTCATCCAGGTCTTCCAGGGCGAGCGCGAGTTCGCGCGCGACAACAAGCCGCTCGGCACGTTCGAGCTGACCGGCATCGCGCCCGCGCCGCGCGGCGTCCCGCAGATCGAGGTCACCTTCGACATCGACGCGAACGGCATCGTGCACGTCTCCGCCAAGGACCGCGGCACGGGCAAGGAGCAGTCGATGACGATCACCGGCGGCTCGGCCCTCCCGAAGGAGGAGATCGACCGCATGATCAAGGAGGCCGAGGCGCACGCCGCCGAGGACAAGAAGCGGCGCGAGGAGGCCGAGCTGCGCAACCAGGCCGAGTCGCTCGTCTACTCGACCGAGAAGGTCCTCGCCGACAACGGCGACAAGGTGCCGGAGGACGTGAAGACCCAGGTCACGACCGCCATCGGCGAGCTGAGGACCGCGCTCGAGGGCGACGACGTCGAGCAGGTGAAGGCCAAGCAGGCCGCCCTGTCCGCCGTCGCGCAGAAGATCGGCGAGGCGATCTACGCCTCCGACGCCGCCGCCTCCGCGGCCGCGTCCGGTGCCGCCGGGTCGTCGGCCGGTGACGGCGGCGCGTCCGCCGGCCAGTCCACCGACGACGACGTCGTCGACGCCGAGATCGTGGACGAGGACGAGAGCAAGTGAGCGAGCACCCGAAGCACGCCGCCGCCGGCCCCGGCCACCCCGAGGAGGGTGCGCCGGAGCCGGTGCGCGTGACCGACAAGCGACGGATCGACCCGACCACGGGGGAGCTCCGCCGGCCCACCGCCGAGGACGTGGCGGCCGGGCAGGCCGGGCAGCAGGCGGGCACCGAGGGCGCCCAGGCCGCCCCGCAGGCCGGCGGCGCGCCGGACGACGCGCTCGCCGCCGCCGAGGCGCTGGCCGCCGAGCGGCTCGCCGACCTCCAGCGGCTCCAGGCGGAGTTCGTCAACTACAAGCGGCGCGTCGAGCGGGACCGCTCGCTGTCGGCGGAGCTGGCGGTGGCCGGCGTCGTCGAGGCGCTCATGCCCGTGCTCGACGAGATCGAGCTCGCGCGCCAGCACGGCGAGCTCGCCGAGGGCCCGTTCGCGTCGATCGCCGAGAAGCTGGAGACCACGCTCCAGCGGTTCGGCTGGCAGCGGTACGGGGCGGCGGGCGAGCCGTTCGACCCGTCCGTGCACGAGGCGCTCATGCACGCCGAGTCCGACGACGTGAGCGAGCCGACGGTGAGCCAGGTCGTGCAGCCCGGGCACCGGGTCGGGGAACGCATCGTGCGCCCGGCGCGCGTCGGCGTGACCGCGCCGCCGAGCTGATCCCGCGGGAGGAGGTGGCGAGATGGCCGGCCAGGACTGGTTCGAGAAGGACTTCTACGCCACCCTCGGCGTGCCCAAGAACGCCGACGCGGCGACGATCAAGAAGGCGTACCGCAAGCTCGCGCGCGAGCTGCACCCGGACCAGAACCCGGGCGACGCCACCGCGGAGGCCCGGTTCAAGGAGGTCGGGGAGGCGTACGCGGTGCTGTCCGACCCGGAGCAGCGCCGCCAGTACGACGCCATCCGCGCGATGGCCGGCGGCGGCGCGCGGTTCTCCGCCGGCCCGGGCGGCGCGGAGGGCGCGGGCTTCGAGGACATCCTCGGTGGCCTGTTCGGCGGCGCGGGCGCGGGCCCGCGCGTGCGGTACTCCACGGGCGGCGGCGGCGGCTTCGAGGACATCCTCGGCGGCCTGTTCGGCGGCGCGGGCGGCGGCTTTAGGACGCGCGGCCCGGTCCGCGGGCAGGACCTCGAGGCGACGACGACGCTCCCGTTCCGGCAGGCCGTCGAGGGCTCGACGGTGACGATCGTCGTCGAGGGGCGGCGGGTCACCGCGCGGATCCCCCCGGGCGTGCGCGACGGCCAGCGGATCCGCCTGCGCGGCAAGGGGCGGCCCGGCGAGGCCGGCGGCCCGGCGGGCGACCTCGTCATCACCGTGCACGTCGAGCCGCACCCCGTCTTCTCGATGGACGGCCGTGACCTGCGGATCACCGTGCCGGTGACGTTCGCCGAGGCCGCGCTGGGCGCCCAGGTGGACGTGCCGACCCTCGACGGGCGCACGGTGCGCGTGAAGGTCCCGGCGGGCACGCCGTCGGGCCGCACGCTGCGCGTGCGCGGGCGCGGCGTGAAGACGCCGCAGGGCACGGGGGACCTGCTCGTGACCGTCCAGGTCGCGGTGCCGCAGCGGCTGTCCGCGGAGGCCAAGGCCGCCGTGGAGGCGTTCGACGCCGCGACGCGCGACGGCGACGTCCGTGCGGACCTGCGCGCCCGGGCGGCGCAGTAGGGAGGGGAGCGATGCTCGGTCACCACTCAGCCGGCGGGACGTCACCCGACACCCCGGTCTTCGTCATCTCGGTCGCGGCCCGGCTCGCGGGGATGCACCCCCAGACGCTGCGCCAGTACGACCGGCTCGGGCTCGTCTCGCCGCGGCGCACCCCCGGCCGGGGCCGCCGCTACTCCCTGCGGGACGTCGCGACCCTGCGCGAGGTGCAGCGGCTGTCCCAGGAGGAGGGGATCAACCTCGCCGGCATCAAGCGGATCCTCGAGCTGGAGGACCGCGTGCGCCGGCTGGAGGCGCAGGTCGAGGCGCTGCGCGCGATGGCGGAGCCGGGCCACCGCGTGTTCGCCGCCGGGCCGGAGGGCGACGTCGTCGCGCTGCCCCGCGGGCACCGTCCCGCGCGCGTGACGACGGGCGGCGCGCTCGTCATCTGGCGGCCGCCGCGGCCCTGACGGCCGCATCCTCGGCGGACGACGGCGCGGGCCCGGGACGGCCGCGCCGAACCGCACCGAACCGCCCCCGCGCGCGACCGTGCGGAGCTAGCGTGGCGGCGTCGAGAGGGAGCCCATGCCCGCCGCCCCGCCGCCCGAGCCCGTCGCTCCGGCACGGTCCGCCGCGCACGCCCGCGGCGCCCTGAAGCCCCGCCCCGCCCGCGCCGCCCGGCGCTTCGGCTACGTCGTGGCGATCGCGCTCGACGTCGCGTTCCTGCTCGTGCTGCACCGCTGGCCCGGCTGGCAGGAGGCGTCCTTCCTCACCGGCGCCGCCGCCGACGTCGTGCCGTGGGTGACCGCGTCCGTCGGCCTGTCGATCGCGCTCAACCTCGCCTACCTCGTGGCGGACCCGCGCTGGTTCCGCGCGGTGGGCGAGATCCTCACCTCCGTCGTGGGCGCCGTCGTCGCCGGGCGGATCCTGGACGTCTTCCCGTTCACGTTCCCCGACGGCGGGTTCCCGTGGGCGACGTGGGTGCGCGTCGCCCTGGTGCTGGCGGTCCTGGGCTGCGTCGTCGGGGTGCTCGCCAACGTGGTGCAGCTCGTCCGGGTCGTGAGCGCGCGCGAGGCCTGAGCGGGCGGCCCGCCGTCGAGCGGACGCACCCCGGACACCGAGGACGCGGCCCCGGTGCGGGGCCGCGTCCTCGGTGGTGGGGGGATGCTGAGCTCGGGGCGCCTATCGACGCAGGTGGGTGAGGAGGTCGACGGCGGCCTCGTGGGTCTCGGGCAGCGGCTCGATCCAGATGCGCGGCGGCTGCCGGACGAGGTCCGTGATGTGCAGCGCGGTGGCGTGGGCGTTGACCTGGTCGCGCATGCGGCGGACGGTCTCGCCGAGGTCGAAGTCGCGCGCGACGAGCACGGCGAACGCGCCGCCGCCGAGCGCCGCCATCGGGTGGCCGGGCGCGAGCGCGGCGGTGAGGGCGCGACCCATCGCGGCGGACCGGGCCATCCGGCGCCACGGCGCGACGTCGCCGGCGGCGACGTCGACGAGCACGAGGCAGTGCGTGACGAACGCGTGGTGCGCGTGCTTGCGCGCCGCGCCGTACGTCTCGCCCAGCCGGACGGCCAGGTACTCCATGGTCGGCAGGCCGGACTCGGGGTCGATGCAGGTCTGCTGCACCGGGGACTCGAGCGCGCTGGCCCAGCCCTCGCACAGCGACCGGACGACCTCGAGGCTCGGGTCCCGGCCGACGAGGCGGAAGAGGACGCCGACGTCGTCGAGGGTCTCGGCGATGCCCACGCCGGCGGCGCCACGGACCTGACCGAGGCGGTACGCCGCTGCGGCAGGAGACGTACCCGCGGCGAGCGCCTCGGTCAGGGCGTCGATCGCAGGGTGGTACCAGTCGCCCGGTCGCAGCCACACGGTCTCGACGCTCTCCGTGCGCCACTGCTCACGGAGCACGGTGGCCCATGCGTCACGCATCTGCTCGGTGGCGGTCACGTCGGATGAGAGGAGGCGTCGCGGCGGCTATGACGCGGTTCCGGCGCCCTCTTCACCCGAGTGATCCGCACACGCCGGGCGACACGCGCGACAAGTCACCCCGATTGGTCGCTGTTCCCCGCTCATCCGGCATGAGAACCTTTCCGATGGATTGGTGTACCCAACGGCGCAAACGCGGGTAGGGGCGGACCGCGGGACCGCGGGACCACGGGACGGGAGGGCGGGTGAGCGTCAGCAGCGGCTGGGACCTTGCCAGCGACGCCGAGCTCATCACGGCCGTCCGCAGCGGTGAGGTCGCAGCCTTCGGCGTGCTCTACGAGCGCCACGTGGGTGCCGCGCGCGCCGTGGCCCACCAGTACTCGAACTCCGCCGCCGACGCCGACGACGCCGTCGCGGACGCCTTCCAGCGCGTCCTCACCACGATCCAGGGCGGGGGCGGGCCCGACGTCGCGTTCCGCGCCTATCTCTTCACCGTCGTCCGCCGCGTGGCCATGGTGCGCGTGCAGGGCGGCAAGCGGGTCCAGACGACGGACGACCTCGGCACGTTCGAGGCGGCCTTCGGCCCGAGCGAGGCGACCGAGGACCCGACGCTCCAGGGCTTCGAGCGCGGCATCGTCTCGCGCGCCTACAAGTCGCTGCCCGAGCGGTGGCAGGCGGTCCTCTGGTACACGGAGGTCGAGGGCCTCAGCCCGGCCGAGATCGCGCCGGTGCTCGGGCTCACGGCGAACGGCGTCGCGGCGCTGGCGTACCGGGCCCGCGAGGGCCTGCGGCAGGCGTACCTCCAGCAGCACCTCGGCGCGCCCACGAGCGAGGCCTGCACGATCGTCAACGGCAAGCTCGGCGCGTACGTGCGCGGCGGGCTCGCCAAGCGGGAGACCGCCCTCGTGGAGTCGCACCTCGAGGAGTGCGGCGACTGCCGCGCCCTCGTGCTCGAGCTGGGCGACGTCAACCACGGCATGCGCGCGATCATCGCGCCGCTGGTGCTCGGCGGGATCGCGCTCGGCGTGCTCCAGGGCCTGGGCTTCGGCGGTGCCGCGGGTGCGGCCGGCGCCGCGGCCGCGGGTGCCGGGGCGAGCGCGGGCGTGGGCGCCGGGAGCGGCGCGGGCGGTGCCGGTGGTGCCGGTGGTGCCGGCGGGAGCGTCTCGGTCGGCACGGGCGCGGCGGCC
>JAAZAC010000299.1 GCA_012514545.1 Actinomycetales bacterium
CCCCACCCGGGAGGGACGACCATCACCGAGGCCAGCACCCCGTCGCCCGCGCCGGCGACGTCCCGGCGGGGGCGCGCGATGGCCCTCGCCGCCGTCGGCGTGCTCGTCGCCGGCGCGCTGGTCGCCGCGCTGACGCGGCCCGACGGCGACGGGCCCTGACGAACGGCGAGGCCCGTGTCGTCGTCATGGTCGGCAGCCTCGACCGTGCAGCGATAGACAGGTCAAGCGGCAGACAGGTCGATGGGCCTGACGGTGGCCGGGCGCTCAGGGCCGGGCGGCGAGCAGGTCGTCAGCGGTCCACGCGTGGGCGAGCCGCGGGTCGTCGGCCCCGGCGGGGCACACCCCGACGAGCGGCGTGGCCGCGGTGACGCCGGGGACGGCGACGGCGTCCCGGGCGAGCGCGTCGACGTCGCCGGGGCCGAGCGGCCGGTCCGTGCGCCAGGCCACCATCCCGACGGCACCCACCCGGCCCGCCGGCCGCGCGTCGGCGGCCACGAGGTCCACAGCGGGCGAGCCGGACCGCGGCCACCACCCCCCGATCACCCGCGCGCCGTCGTCGGCGAGCAGGCGCCCGACGGCGTCCCGCACCAGGGGGAGGACGGCCGCGTCCCGCCAGGTGGCCCAGTCGCGGGCGACGCGGGCGGCGGCGAGGTCGGCGCGACCGCGGTCGATCTCGGGCAGCGCGGGCTCGACGAACCGCAGCCAGAACGCCAGGCCCGGGTCGGCGACGCGGTAGCGGGGGTGCCGCGCGTCGGCGGTGGAGAGGGGGAGGTCCTGCGCGACGGCGCGCGCCGCGACCAGGGCGGACAGCACGCGGCTCAGCGACGCGGCCTTGAGCCCGCCGGACCCGCCGCAGGCCTGCTGGATCGCGGTGAACGTGCCCGCGCCGCGCGCGACGGCGGCGAGGACGTCCCGGGCGAGCGGGGTGAGCTCCGGGTCGAGGGCGCGCGGGCCCGTGGCGACGAGCGCGGACAGCGGCGACGCGAACGAGCGGCGGAGGAACGCCGTGGCGGTGTCGCCGGGCCGCCACTCCGCCACGACGAGCGGGAGGCCCCCGGTGACGAGGGCGGCGTCGACGGCGGTCACGGCGTCGGCCCCGGTGACCTCGGCGACCTCGCGCGGGCCGAGCGGCTCGAGCAGCAGCTCGGCGGCCCGCCCCTCGAACGGGCCGCCGGGCGCGGCGAGCGCCTCCATCGCGCCCAGGTCGGCGCCCGCGAGGACCAGGAGCACCGGCTTGCGCGACAGCGCCCGGTCCCACGCGCGGCGCAGCATCCCGCCGGCGCCCTCGACGGCGGCGAGCAGCCACGGGACGTCGTCGAGCACCACGAGCGACGGTCGGTCGTCGGGCAGCGCGGCGGCGAGCAGGGTGAGCGCGGCGACGAGGGTGCCGGGCCGGTTGTCGGCGGCGATGCTCGCGTCGGGCAGGTCGGACGTGGCGACCGCGTGCGCGATCGCCGCGAGCGCCCGGTCCGGCGGGCTGTTCCGCGCGCACTGGTGCACGACGGCGGGGACGCCGCTCGCGCGGGCGACCTCCTCGAGCAGGCGGCTCTTGCCGACGCGGCGCCGGCCGCGCAGGAGCACCGCGCGGCCCGGCGCGGCGGGGTCCGCGCCGACCGCGGCGAGCTCGGCGCGCAGCAGGGCGAGCTCGCGCCGGCGCCCGACGAACCCCTCCGCCATCGCCCACTCCCCTCGCCGTGACTCACATCGGCGGTAGCTCCGCCGCCGTGACCATCGGCAGGGAGAGCGGGCGTGTGAGCGGTCGCGGGCATCGGGGGAGCGCGGCGTCCGGGCGCAGCCGGGCCGGGCGAGCGGACGCGCCGGGGAGGGCAGCCCTCAGCCGAAGGTCAGGCCGAGCCCCCGGTACGTCGGCACCGCCTGCGGCTCCTCGCCGGGGGCCGCGAGCACGACGTCGGCGAACCGCTCCATGACCTCGCCCGCCTTGGCGTGGCGGAACCACACGCGGTCGCCGACCCGCAGGCCGTCCGCCGCGCGGCCGAACACCGGCGTCTGCACCTCGCCCGCGCCCTCGTTCCGGCCGAGCCGCAGCCCGGGCGGGTCCACCGGCGTCGGCGCGCGCGACGGCCCCGGTGGCCCGGACGCGACGTACCCGCCGCTGAACACCGTCGCGACGCCGGGCGCGGGTCGCCGCACGACGTCGAGCGCGAAGAACGCGGCCGGGCGCAACCGGCGGCCGCCCTCGGGCACGCGGTAGCCGTCGAAGAGCGTGGGGGCCAGGAGGCCCGACCCGGCCGTGAGCTCGGTGACCGCCGGGTCGGCCGCGGTCGCCGCGAGCGAGCCCGTGCCGCCCCCGTTGACGAGCTCCAGCGGGTGCCCGACGGCGTCGCTCACCGCCGCGACGACGGCGCCCCGCCGGGTGGCGAGCTCCGCGAGGGACGCGCGCTTGACGGCGCGCACCG
>JAAZAC010000300.1 GCA_012514545.1 Actinomycetales bacterium
CTCACGAGGGAGACCTCGGGCAGGTCGAGGCCCTCCCGCAGGAGGTTGATCCCGACGAGGACGTCGACGGTCCCGAGCCGCAGCTCGCGGAGGAGCTCCACGCGCCGCAGCGTGTCCACCTCCGAGTGCAGGTACTGCACCCGCACGCCGCGCTCGAGCAGGTAGTCGGTGAGGTCCTCGGCCATCTTCTTCGTCAGGGTCGTGACGAGGACGCGCTCGTCCCGCTCGGCCCGCACACGGATCTCCTCGAGCAGGTCGTCGATCTGCCCGCGGGTGGGCTTGACCACGACCTCGGGGTCCACGAGCCCGGTCGGCCGGATGATCTGCTCGACGACGCCGTCGGACTGGGCGAGCTCGTACGGCCCCGGGGTCGCGGACAGGTAGACCGTCTGCCCGATGCGCTCGACGAACTCCTCCCAGCGCAGCGGCCGGTTGTCCATCGCGCTCGGCAGCCGGAAGCCGTGCTCCACGAGCGACCGCTTGCGCGACATGTCGCCCTCGTACATCGCGCCGATCTGCGGCACCGTGACGTGCGACTCGTCGATGACGAGCAGGAAGTCCTCGGGGAAGTAGTCGAGCAGCGTGTTCGGCGGCGAGCCGGGCGCTCGGCCGTCGATGTGCCGCGAGTAGTTCTCGATGCCGGCGCACGAGCCGACCTGGCGCAGCATCTCCAGGTCGTAGGTCGTCCGCATGCGCAGGCGCTGGGCCTCGAGCAGCTTGTTCTGCGCCTCGAGCTCGGCGAGGCGCTCCTCGAGCTCCGCCTCGATGCTGCTGATCGCGCGCGCCATCCGCTCGGGGCCGGCCACGTAGTGCGACGCCGGGAACAGGAACGTCTGCTCCTCCGACCGGATCACGTCGCCGGTCACCGGGTGCAGCAGGTGGATCGCCTCGACCTCGTCCCCGAAGAGCT
This sequence comes from Actinomycetales bacterium, assembly GCA_012514545.1. Classification (GTDB taxonomy): domain Bacteria; phylum Actinomycetota; class Actinomycetes; order Actinomycetales; family Cellulomonadaceae; genus Actinotalea. The sequence goes on from JAAZAC010000300.1 coordinate 911, forward strand.
CGATCCGCACGGCGAGCTCCTCGTACACGGGGATGATCTCGACGGTGTCCCCGCGCACGCGGAACGTCCCGCGCGAGAACGCCATGTCGTTGCGCGTGTACTGCATCGCGACGAAGCGCCGCAGCAGCTGGTCGCGGTCGACCCGGTCGCCGACGGCGATCGGCACCATCCGGTCGACGTACTCCTGGGGCGTGCCGAGACCGTAGATGCACGACACCGACGCGACGACGACGACGTCCCGCCGGGTCAGGAGCGAGTTCGTCGCCGAGTGCCGCAGCCGCTCGACCTCCTCGTTGATCGAGGAGTCCTTCTCGATGTAGGTGTCCGTCTGCGCGATGTACGCCTCGGGCTGGTAGTAGTCGTAGTACGAGACGAAGTACTCGACCGCGTTCTTCGGCAGCAGCTCGCGGAACTCCGTGGCGAGCTGCGCGGCGAGCGTCTTGTTCGGCGCCATGACGAGGGTGGGGCGCTGCAGGCGCTCGATGAGCCACGCCGTCGTCGCGGACTTGCCGGTGCCGGTCGCGCCCAGCAGGACGACGTCCTTCTCCCCCGCCTCGATCCGGCGCGCGAGCTCGTCGATCGCCTCGGGCTGGTCGCCGGACGGCCGGTAGTCCGACACCACCTCGAAGGGGATCATCCGGCGCTGCAGGTCGGTCACGGGACGCACCCCACCACCGTACGTCGGGACGCCGACACGTGGTGCGGGCGCCGGCCGCACCGGTGCCGGTGCCCCGACCGTGCCGACGCCGGGCCGCGCGGCGGCCGTCTACCTCGCGAGCGTCGCCTCGAGCACCGCCGCCAGGCCCCGCGCGGCGTCGCCCGGGGCCATCCCTGTCCGCCCGGTGCCCGCCACCTGCTCCGGCGTGCGCGGGACGTGGACGAAGCCGTGCGGCACGTCCGAGCCCGCGAGGACGGTCGCCAGCCGGTAGAAGACGGCGTTGCACACGTACGTCCCGGCCGAGCTCGACACCCGCGCCGGCACGCCCGCCCGCTCGGCGGCGTCGACGCACGCCCGCAGCGGCAGGGCGGTGAACCACGCCGCCGGGCCGCCGGGCACCAGCGGCTCGTCGACCGGGCGGTCGCCGTCCCCGTCGGGGATCCTGGCGTCGGCGACGTTGAGCGCGACCCGCTCGACCAGGACGGCGTCGGCGTCCCCCGCCTCCCCCACGCTCACGACGGCGCGCGGGCGCGTCCGCGCCACCGCCTCCTCCAGGAGCCCCGGCGCGCGCCGGAACGACACGGGCAGCCGCACCGCCTCGATCGCGGGGCCGCGCCACGTGCGCACCAGCTCCTGCACGGCGAGCCAGGACGCGTTCACCGCGTGACCCTCGAACGGCTCGAACCCCGTCACCAGGACGGTCACGCCCCGCCCTCCGGCGCCGCCTGGGCGGACCGCGCGCGCGCCCACCGCGCCCACACGGCGTCCACCTGCGCCTCGAGCTCGGCGACCTCCCCCGACCCGTCCAGGACGACGTCGGCCGCCTCCAGCCGCGCCTCGTCGTCGGCCTGGGCGGCGAGCCGCGCCCACGCGGCCTCGCGGCCCAGACCACGCTCGCGGACGAGCCGCTCCACGCGCAGCTCGGCCGGGGCGTCGACCACGACGAGCACGTCGAAGTGGCCCGCCTGCCCGGTCTCGACAAGCAGCGGGATGTCGTGCACGACGACGTCGTGCCCGTCCGCCACCGCGCGCGCCTCGGCCTCCCGCGCGGCCTCCCGCACGAGCGGGTGCACGATCGCGTTGAGCCGGTCGAGAGCCTTCGGGTCGGCGAACACGCGCTCCCCGAGCGCCCGCCGGTCCAGCCGCCCGAGCGCGTCCAGCACCGGCCCGAACTCCTCGACGACCGCCGCGAGGCCGGGCGTCCCGACGTCGACCACCTCGCGCGCCAGCACGTCGTGGTCGATCACGGCCGCGCCGTGCGCGGCGAGGCGTCGCGCCACGACGGACTTCCCGGCGGCGATGCCGCCGGTCAGTCCGATCCGCAGGACGCCGGGTCCCAGGCGGGGTCCGTCCTCGTGCACGGGCACACCACCAGCGTATCCACGGCCCCCGGCGGGCGCGCGGACAGGACCGGACGCACGGACGGGGGCCGGACGCACGAGGGGCCGGCCCGTGAACGGACCGGCCCCTCGACGCTCGGGCTCAGTTGCCCGTGAGCTTCTCCCGCAGCGCGGCGAGCGCCTCGTCCGAGGCGAGCGTGCCGGACGCCTCGGTCTGCGGCGACGAGGAGTAGCTGCTCGGGGCGGCCTCGGAGGACGCACCCGCGGCCTCGGCGTCGGCGGCCAGCGCGGCGGCCACCTGGCGCTTGTGGGCCTCCCAGCGGGCGTGGGCGGCCGCGTACTGCGCCTCCCACTCCTCGCGCTGCTTCTCGTAGCCGGGCAGCCACTCGTTCGTCTCGGGGTCGAAGCCCTCGGGGTACTTGTAGTTGCCCTTCTCGTCGTACTCGGCAGCCATGCCGTACAGCGCCGGGTCGAAGTCCTCGCTGTTCGGGTCCACGCCCTCGTTCGCCTGCTTGAGCGACAGCGAGATCCGCCGGCGCTCGAGGTCGATGTCGATGACCTTGACGAACGTGTCGTCGCCGACGTTGACGACCTGCTCGGGCAGCTCGACGTGGCGCTGGGCCAGCTCGGAGATGTGCACGAGGCCCTCGATGCCGTCCTCGACGCGCACGAACGCGCCGAACGGGACGAGCTTGGTGACCTTGCCGGGCACGACCTGGCCGATGGCGTGC
>JAAZAC010000301.1 GCA_012514545.1 Actinomycetales bacterium
GCCTCGATGGTCGACGACGCCGACCGCACGAACTCACCGAGCTCGCTCAGCTTGGCCATGAGGGCCTTGCTGTCGACGCCGAGCTCCTTGGCGAGCTCGTACACGCGGACCTTTGCCACAACTCTCCCTGTCTCGGCCCGCCCCGGACAGGGGGGACCGTCGTTAGTGCTCGGTACTCATCTCTGGGTGCTCATCGGGTGCCCATCGGCTTCCAACCCGCTTCCTGATCCAGACGACTCGACTGACGGCCGTTCCGGCCCGCCCCCCTGCTCGGCTGCCCGCTCGATCTCCGCTCGCAGGCCCTCGGTCTCGATCGACCCCACGCGCAGCGCGCGTGCGATCGCCCGACGACGTTCCGCGAGCTCCAGGCACCGTGGGTCGGCATGCACCCAGGCGCCCCGACCGGGCAGGACGCGACGGGTGTCGACCACCGCCCGGACCTGCCCGGCGTCGTCGGCCACCGCCACCACCCGCAGCAGGACGGACCGCGGACCTCGCACTCGGCACCCCACGCACGTGCGCACCGGGTCCGTGGTTCGACCGGGGTCTGTGCCGGACTCGGCACCGGAGTTCACGCGCTCGGGGGGCCGGGCGCTCGGCCCAGCGCCCGACAGTCTACCGCCCCGGCTCACCGGGCGGGACCCGGCGCCCCGGACGCACCCTCCGGCGTGGCGTGCCCGCCCTCGTCCGAGCGGATGTCGATGCGCCAGCCCGTGAGCTTCGCGGCGAGCCGCGCGTTCTGGCCCTCCTTGCCGATGGCGAGGGAGAGCTGGAAGTCGGGCACGACGACGCGGGCCGCCCGCGCGTCGGGGTCGACGATCGTCACCGAGCTGACCCGGGCGGGCGAGAGCGCGTTGGCCACGAACTCCGCCGGGTCGTCGCTGTGGTCGACGATGTCGATCTTCTCGCCCCGCAGCTCCGCCATGACGGCGCGCACCCGGGCGCCCATCGGGCCGATGCACGCGCCCTTGGCGTTGAGCCCGGGCACGCGGGAGCGCACGGCGATCTTCGTGCGGTGCCCGGCCTCGCGGGCGACGGCGGTGATCTCGACCGAGCCGTCGGCCACCTCGGGGACCTCGAGCGCGAAGAGCTTGCGCACGAGGTTGGGGTGCGTGCGGGACAGCGTGATCGAGGGGCCCTTGGGCCCGCGGGAGACGTCGAGCACGTAGCAGCGGATCCGGTCCCCGTGCCGGTAGGTCTCCGTGGGGACCTGCTCGTGCGGGGGCAGCACGGCCTCCGTGCCGCGGACCGCGACGAGCACGACGCGCGGGTCGCGGCCCTGCTGGACCTCGCCGGCCACGATCTCGCCCTCGGCGCCGCGGAAGGAGCCGAGCACCTGCTCGTCCTCGGCGTCGCGCAGGCGCTGCACGATGACCTGGCGGGCCGTCGACGTCGCCACCCGGCCGAACCCCTCGGGGGTGTGGTCGAACTCAGGCCCGAGGGTGGGCGGCTCGCCCTCGACGGCCGGGGGGAACTTCTCGCGCGCCCACACGGTCACGTGGCCCGTCCGCCGGTCGACCTCGACGCGCGCGTGCTCGTACGCGCCGGGCGTGCGGTGGTACGCCGAGAGCAGCGCGTGCTCGATCGCCGCGACGAGGGTGTCGAGACTGATGTCGCGCTCGTGCTCGACGAGCCGCAGCGCGGTCATGTCGATGTCCATCAGCCCTCCTCCCCCTCGTCCGGCGCCTCGGTGGTCCCGCTCGGCCGGTCGAGCTCCACCTCGACGACGCCGCGGACGACGTCGTCGAACGCGACCCAGATCTCGGCGCCGTCGACGCGCAGGACGAGGCCCCGCTCGTCGGCCTCGACGAGCCGCCCGCGCACGCGCGTGCCGTCCCGGCGCACGAGGCGCACGAGCCGGGTGCGCGCCCGGCGGAAGTGCCGCAGCTCGGTCAGCGGGCGGTCGGTGCCCGGCGTGGACACTTCGAGCGTGTAGGCGCCGGCGACGGGGTCCGCCGCGTCCAGGGCCGTGGAGATGTCGCGGGAGACGGCGCCCAGCGTGTCGGAGTCGATGCCGCCGATGCCGTCGGCCAGGTCGACGACGACGCGCACGACGCTCCGGCGCCCGGCGCGGGTCACCTCGACGTCCTCGAGGACGAGCCCCGCGGCCTCCACGACCGGCAGCACCGCCACCCGCACCGCAGCGGCCGGGCTGGAGCCGGTGACCATCGTCGCCTCCCTGTCTCGTGGCGGCCTGGCGCGGCCCGTCTGGACTTGTCCCTGACCTCGTGGGCCAGCCTAACGACTCGCGCGCACCCCGGCGCCGCCGGTCCGGGCGGCGTGAAAGGATCGCCCGCGATGACAGCCTCGCCCCGCGCCCCCCGCCCGCCGGCGCGCCGCACCGCGCGCCCCGCGCGCCCCCGGCGCCCCTGGGGCCCGCGGGCCGCCGCGGCCCTGCTGCTGGCC
>JAAZAC010000302.1 GCA_012514545.1 Actinomycetales bacterium
AGCCCGGCGGCGAGCTCGCCCGGCGAGGACAGCAGCGGCACGCCCAGGCGCGCGAGCGCGGCCCGGTGCGCCGCGAGGGCGTTCTCGGGTCCGCCGCCGGCGACGACGACCCGCCCGGCCAGGCCGCGGACCGCGTCCGCCGGGTCGAGCGCGCCCGGCTCGTCGAGCGCGTACACGCCGACCACGTCGACGGCCGGGTCGGCCCCGACGGCCTCGACGACCTCGGGGAAGGTCGGCCCGGGCCGGCCGGTGTCGACGGGGTTCTCCTGGAAGGTCAGCGGCGGCAGCAGCCCGGCGAGCCGCTCGCGGGTGGCGGGGGCCAGCGGCGGCAGCGCCACGCCGCGCGCGCCGAGCGCGTCGGCCACGACGAGGCCCGGCCCCGCCTGCCCGGTGACCACGCCGACGCCCACCCGCTCGGCGGGCGCGAGGCGCACGCGGCTGAGCACCGTGAGCGCGACGACCATCTCCTCGAGGCTGTCCACGACCACCGCGCCGGCCTGGCGCAGCGCCGCGCGCGTCAGCGCCCACGAGCCGGTCATCGCGCCCGTGTGCGAGCGGGCGAACGCCGAGACGTCCGAGCGCCCGACGCAGTAGGCGACCACCGGCGCCCGCTCGACGACGCGCCGCACCGCCGCGACGAGGCGCCGCCCGTCGGCGACGCCCTCGACGTGCAGGCCGACCGCCGTCGTGCCCGGGTCCTCGGCGACGAACCCGAGCACGTCGGCGAAGTCCACGTCGGCGGCGTTGCCGAGGCCGGCGCCGAGCCGCAGGCCGACGCCGGCGCGCGCGAGCAGGAAGGACACGGCGAGGTTGACGCCGCCCGACTGCGCGACCACGGCGACCGTGCCCGGCGCGAGGTCCGCGACGGCCGGCATGAAGTTCGCGGTCGTCCGGTCGACGGGGTTCATGAAGCCCGACGTGTTGGGCCCGAGCAGCCGGATCCCGGCCTCGCGCGCGACGCCGAGCGCCCGGTCCTGCAGGCGCGCGCCCTCGGGCCCGGCCTCCGCGAACCCGCCCGCGCAGACGACGGCGGCCCGCACCCCGGCCACGGCGGCGTCGGCGAGCACGCCCGGGACGGCGTCGGGCGGCACGACGAGGACCGCGAGGTCGGTGCCCGGCACGTCGCGCACCGAGCCGACCACGGGCCGGCCGAGCACGGTCCCGCGCGCCCGGGGGTTGACCGCGTGCAGCGGGCCGGGGAACGCCCGCAGCGCCCGGAGCATGGCGTGGCCCGCCTTGCCCGGGTCGGCGGAGGCGCCCACGACGGCGATGCTCGCGGGCCGGAAGAGTGGGGCCAGCGGTCGGGGGTCCGCTCCCGGGGCGGTGGCCGCCGACCCGGCCGCCGGGGCAGCCGTCACCGGGCCCCCGGGCGGTCGGCGTAAGCGACGGCGCCCTCGTCGGTCACGGTCACCTCGAGGCGGCCGAGCCCCGTGATCTCGACGGCGACGCTGCCGCCCGCGGCGAGCGGGCCGACGCCCGCGGGCGTCCCGGTCGCGATGACGTCGCCGGGCTCGAGCGTCATGACGTGGCTCGCGTAGGCGACGAGCTCGCGGACGCCGAAGACCATGTCCGCGGTGCTCGCGTCCTGGCGCAGCTCGCCGTCGACCCAGCAGCGCAGCCGGAGCGCCTGGGGGTCGCCGACCTCGTCGGCCGTGGTGACCCAGGGGCCGAGCGGCGTGAACGTGTCGAACGACTTGCGCGTCGACCGGTCCTCGCCGGACCGCACGGTGATGTCGAGGAGCGGGACGTACCCGAACACGTGGTCCAGCGCCCGATCCGCCGCCACGTGCCGGGCCGTGCGGCCGATGACGACGCCGAGCTCGCCCTCCTGGTCAGTGCGCACGTCGCGGTAGGGCAGCCGGACCGGCCCGCCGGGCCCGACGACGGACGTGCCCGCCTTGAGGAACACGCCGAGGTCCGCGACCGTGTGCTGCTCGCGCATCTCGGCCTGGTGGTCGCGGTAGTTCACGGGCGCGCCCACGACCTTGCCGGGCCGCGGCAGCGGCGCGTCGAGCGCCGCGCCGTCGAGCGGGCGGGACGGGAGCGCCGCGAGGTCGAGCGCGCGGAGCTCGGCCGCGGGGTCGTCGCGCTCGAGCAGGGCCTGCAGCGGGCCGCGCCGGTCGACCGCCAGGCCCAGGGCGTCGGTGACGTCCACGAGGCGGTCGTCGGCGACCACGGCGAGGCGCGTCCCGGCCACGCTGGCTAGCCTCATCGTCGTCGACTCCCGCTAGGATTAGGTGACACGACTATTGACGGCCGACGCCGTAAATGTCAACCATTGCCCACCCCGCGCCCCCGGGGCGAGAAGGAGGTCCGCGATGACGCGACCCGAGGAGGAGTCCGGCCGGGGTCGGCTCCCGCGGACCCGGCAGGGCTCGCCCCCGAGCCTCCTGCTCACGCTCCTCGGCGACTACTGGTGGGGGCAGACCGAGCCCCTGCCCTCCGCGGCGCTCGTGGACCTGCTGGCCGACTTCGGGGTGTCCGCCGTCGCGGCGCGCGCCGCGCTGAGCCGCATGGTCGGGCACGGGCTGCTCGCGTCGTCGCGCAGCGGGCGCAACACCTTCTACCGGCTCACCCCGCGCGGCCAGGACGTCATGCGGCGGGGCGCGGTGCGCATCACCGAGTTCGGCCGCCCGCGCGAGGACGGCTGGGACGGGCGGTGGAGCCTCGTCGCGTTCTCCGTGCCCGAGGCCAAGCGGTCGCTGCGCGAGGCCCTGCGCACGCGCCTGCGCTGGCTCGGCTTCGCCCCGCTCTTCGACGCGCTGTGGATCTCCCCGCACGCGCGCCACGACCTCGCGCTCGCCGAGCTCGCCGACCTCGGCGTCACCACCGCGACCGCGTTCGTCGCGGAGTGGGCCGACCTGCCGACGGCGTCGCTGCCGCCCCAGTCGGCCTGGGACCTCGAGGGCCTCGCCGAGCTCTACCGGCGGTTCGTCGCCACGTGGGAACCCACGCGGGCGGCGCTCGGCAAGGGCGCGATCGCCCCGGTCGACGCGCTCGTCAAGCGCACCGAGATCATGGACGCCTGGCGCGCGTTCCCCGGCCTGGACCCCGACCTGCCGGCCCGGCTGCTCCCGGAGGACTGGCCGCGCGCGCAGGCCCGCGAGCTGTTCCTGCAGACGTACGAGCAGCTCGGCGCGCCCGCGTCCGTGCGGGTGCGCCAGGTGATCGCGGCCTACGCGCCCGAGCTCGCCGACAAGGTCGTCCAGTTCTCGGTCACGTCCGACCCGCCCGGCCCGCGGCCGGCGCCGGTGCCCGCGGGCGCCTGAGGGGCCCGCGCCTCAGGGGCGGGGGCCTCGGGGGCAGGGGCCTCGCCCGTCAGCGCCGCGCGCAGCGCGTCCGGCACCGGGCTCGGCCGGTCGTCGGCGTCCACGTGCACGCACGTCGTCGAGCCCTCGACGCACACCTCGCCGCCGCGCAGCACCGACCAGCCGTAGGTGATCGACGTGCGGCCGACGGTGGTCGCGCGGATCCGCACCACCACCTCGTCGCCGAACCGCAGCGGCGCGTGGAACTCCACGGCCACCCGGCGCCGCGGGAAGGTCGTCAGCTCGGGCCAGCCGACGGCGCGCAGCAGCTGGTGCTCGGCCCGCTCGGCCCAGCGCAGCGCCGTCGTGTGGTGGATGCGCCCGCCCGCGTCGGTGTCGACGAACTCGACGCGGACCGGCTCCTCGTGGGTGACCATCAGCCCTCCGGCAGGGGAGGCAGCACGATACCGCTCGCCTGACGGTGCGGCGCGAACGTCGTCCGCCACGCCTCCGCGATCGCGTCGGCCGTCCAGCCGCCGTCGCGGAAGGCGACCTCGACCTCGGTCGGGTGGGCGTAGAGCGCGAGCCGGTCGCCGCCGATGGCGATCGCCTGGCCGGTGACGTCCGCGGCGTCGTCGGAGGCGAGCCAGACGACGAGCGGGGCGACGTCCTCCGGGCCGCCGAGCGCGTGGTCCCGGCGCACCACCGGCGGCAGGGGCTCGCCCCGCGCGTACGCCTCGGCGACCGGCGCGTAGAGCGGGATGGTCGCCGTCATGGCGGTGATCGCCGTCGGGACGATCGCGTTGACGGTGACGTTCGCGCGCGCGAGCTCGAGCGACCACGTGCGGGCCATCGCGACGATGCCCGCCTTCGCGGCCGCGTAGCTCGTCTGCCCGAAGTTGCCGTGCTGGCCCGCGGGCGACCCGACGAGCACGATCCGCCCGCCATCGCCCTGCTCGCGCAGGCGGACCGCGGCGGCGCGGCCCGTGGTGAACGCGCCGCGCAGGTGCGTGCCGACGACGAGGTCGAAGTCCTCGTCGCTCGTCTTCCAGAGCACGCGGTCGCGCAGCACGCCCGCGTTGGCGACGAGCACGTCGAGCCGGCCGAACGCCTCGACGGCCGTGGCGACGAGCCGCTCGGCGGTCTCGGTCGGGCCGACCGGCGCGACGACCGCGACCGCGCGCCCGCCCGCCCGCTCCACCTGCGCGACGGTCTCGTGCGCGGCGACGGCCTCGACGTCGTTGACGACGACGGCGGCCCCCGCGGCGGCCAGCGCCTCGGCGTACGCGCGGCCCAGGCCCCGCCCGGAGCCGGTGACGACGGCGACCTTCCCGGTCAGGTCCGCGCTCATGCGTAGTACCTCACGAGCATCGTGGCCGCGAGCGCGGGCTTGGCCTGCCCCTCCGCCTCGACGACGTTCTCGTAGACGGCCTGCAGCCCGCCGGGCACCTCGGTCACCTCGGCGAGCGTGGACGTGGCGCGGATGCGCGAGCCGACGCGGACCGGCGCGGGGAACCGCAGGCGGTCCAGGCCGTAGTTGATCCCCGTCCCCACGCCGGTGACCTGCACGATCTCGGCCATGAGCGGGACGACGAGCGCGAGCGTGAGGTAGCCGTGCGCGATGGTCCCGCCGAACGGGGTGCGCGCGGCGAAGTCCGGGTCCAGGTGGACGGGGTTGTGGTCGTCGGTGAGGTCCGCGAAGCGGTTCACCTCGTCCTGGGTGACGGTGCGCCACGACGACGGCCCGAACCGGGTCCCCACCGCCGCGGGCAGGTCGGCGAGCGCGATCGTGGCGGGGGCGGGCGGGCCGGTGGGGGCGTCGGTCATCGTTCCTGCCTCTCGGTCGGGGCCGGTGGGCCGCGGGTGGTGGTCGTTGCGGGATCGGGTGGCCGGGTCGGGTGGGGGCGGTCCGGCCGTGGCGCGCGGGCTCAGCCGTCCACGCGGAGGACGACGGCGCCCGCCGAGTCGCCGGCCGCGCAGCCGGTGAACAGCCCGACGCCGCCGCCGCGCGCGTGCAGGGCGTGCGCGAGCTCGGTGATCGCCCGCACGCCCGTGGGGCCCTGCGGGTGCCCGTACACGAGCGACGAGCCGTAGGGGTTCATCCGCTCGAGCGGGAACCCGGTCCGCGCGGAGAACCACAGGTCGTTCACCGCGAACGGGTTGTGCGTGGTGACGACGTCGACGTCGCCGATGCCGAGCCCGGCGTCGGCCAGCGCACGCTCCGCGGCGGGCACGGGCGCCTTGGGCATGAACGCCGGCTCGGCGCGCGCGAACCCCGTGGCGAGCACCTGCACGGTCACGCCGTCGCCGAGCTCGCGCGCCCGGTCCGGCGTCGTCACGACGACGCCGCCGCACCCGTCCGCGGGGTGGGTCTGCGCGCCGTAGGTGACCACGCCGCCCGGCCGCACGGGCTCGAGCGCGGCGAGCCCCTCGGCCGTGGTCGGGTGCACGCCGTGGTCGGCCTCGAGCCAGTCCTCGCCCCGCTTCCGCCGGATGCGCACGGGGACCATGTACCGCCGCTGGACCGCCCGGTCGTCGGCGAGCGCGCTGCGGTACTGCTCGTGCCGCAGCAGCGCGACCTCGTCGACCTGGGCCCGCGTGAACCCGCCGTCGGCGGCGGTGTTCTCGGCCGTGTCGTTCATGCTCTGGCCGGTCGTCGGGTCGAGCTTCATCGGGTCGAGCACCCAGTGCTCGACGACGGGCGCGCCGCCCGGCCGCCGCGCGCTCGCCCACTGCATGAGCGGGCCGTTGCTCGTCCGGTCCGTGACGACGCCGATGGTCACCTCGTGCGCGCCGAGCTCCACCTGGGTCGCCAGGTGCTCGACGACCGCCGCCGAGGTCGCGCAGGCCCGCGCGATCCACGGGCCGCCCGCGTTCCCGGCGCCCAGCCGCCGCGCCACGCCCATGACGCCGTAGAAGCCGTGCTGCTGCGGCACGGTGCAGCCGAGGGCCCACTCGGTGATCTCCTCGGGCGGCAGGCCGCGGTCGGCGAGGGCCCGGCCGGTGACGTCGACGGCCATGTCGAGCGCGTTGAGCTCGGCGAGGGGGCCCTGCCACTTCGCGTACGGCGAGGTCCACAGGTACCCGAACGGGACGTACGCGCGCTCGAACCTCACCGCTCCTCCCCCAGCCCGAGCAGCCGGCGGGCGCGGGCGCGCAGGCTGCGCATCTCGATCTTCCCGCTCGGCGTGCGCTCGATCCGGTCGACGACGAGCACGTGCCGCGGCTTCTTGTACCCGGCGAGGTGGCGGCCGACCTCGGCGCGCACGTCGTCGGCGGTGAGCGTCGAGCCGGGCTGCGTGACGACCATCGCGGCGACCACCTCGCCCCACCGCTCGTCGGGCACGCCGAGCACGACGGCGTCGACGACGTCGGGCATGGCGAGGATCACGGCCTCGACCTCCGCGGGGTAGACCTTCTCCCCGCCCGTGTTGACCACCGACGACCCGCGGCCGAGGAGCTCGACGTAGCCGTCGCCGAGCACCCGCACCCAGTCGCCGGGGACGACGTGCCGCACGCCGCGGATGACGGGGTAGGCCTGCGCGGTCCGCTCGGGGTCGTCGTGGTAGCCGAGCGGCATCGCGCCCCGGTACCCGAGCACCCCCGTCGCGCCGACGACGTCCTGCACCTCGTTGCGGTCGGCGTCGAGCACGACGGCGCCGGGGGCCAGCCGCAGCCGGCTCGGCAGGTCGCCCTCGCCGCGCACGACGGCGTACGCGAACGGGCCGCCCTCGCTCGCGCCGAGGATGTCGACGAGCGTCGCGTTCGGGGCGTGCGCCAGCAGGCGCCGCTTGAGGTCGTCGGACCAGGCCATCCCGGAGGACAGCACGGTGGTCAGGCTGGTCACGTCGAGGCCGGCGCCCTCGGGCTGCTCGAGCGCGTCGACGAGCGGCCCGACGACGGCGTTGCCCGCCACGATCAGGCGCGTCACCCGCTGCTCGTGGATCGCCCGGAGGGCGGCGAGCGGGTCGAGGTGCGCGCTCGACAGGAACACCACCGTGCCGCCGAGCACGACGGCGTTCATGACGTTGAACAGCGCCGTCGCGTGCATCATCGGCGTGAGCGGCAGGCACACGGTCGGCGGGAGGTCGTCGCGCGCGGCGATGGCGACGACTTCGTCGAGCGTGCGCGGTGGGTCGACCGGCAGCGAGCCGTAGATCGAGAAGATCTGGCTGTCGAAGAGGTTGCCGTGCGTCCACACGACGGCCTTCGGCCGCCCGGTGGTCCCGCCGGTGAACATGAAGATCTTGTGCTCCGGCCCGAGCGGCCGCGGCGCGAGCGGCGGGCCGTCCAGCGCGGCGGCGAAGGGCTCGTGCGCGGGGGGCGCGCCGTCGTCGTCGACGACGAGGACGACGCCGGGCAACGCGGTCCGCTCCCCCGCGGCCAGCACCGGGGCCCGCAGGCTCGAGGGGTAGACGAGCGCGTCGGGGCGGGCGACCTCGAGGAGCTCGGCGAGCTCGGCGGCGCCGTACCGGAAGTTGATGTTCACCGGGATCGCGCCGAGCTTGTACGCGGCCCAGATGGTCACGAGGTACTCGAGCCGGTTGTACATGAAGACCGCGACCTTGGCGTCCACGCCGAGGCCCCGCTGCTCGAGGGTCCCGGCGAGGCGGGCCGCGGCGTCCGCGAGCTCGCGGTAGGGGATCGTGCGGCCGCCCGCGACGACCGCCGGCCGGTCGGGCACGGCGGCCGCGACGGCGTCCCACAGCGCGGCGTAGTTGGCGCGGCCCAGGTCCGTGGCCGCGACCGGCACGGGCGCGTCGATCACCGTCGCCTCCTGCACGTCGTCGTGCCGCCGCCGTGCGCGGCGGTCGGAGACCGGCATCGTCCCCCGGCCGCACCGCGACGTCAAGCGTTCCGGTGACGATCGTCACGGAACTGTCGAATGTTCTTGGCGCCCCCACGGGCGCGTGGCTCAGCGGGCGAGGCGGCGGGCGAGCGCCGCGCGGGCGGGGCCCGCGAGCTCGCCGTGCCGGTCGCGGAACGCGCGCACCGACGCCGCCGCGGGCCAGTCGGCGTCGAGATGCTCGGCGGGCAGCCGCGGCGCGGCGCGCAGCAGGGCGAGCCAGTCGGCGACGAGCGCGGTCACCGCGCGCACGGGGTCGCCGTCCGACGGCGTGGCCCACTCGGCCTGGAAGGCCAGGTGCCGCTCGCGGATCTCGTCGAGCCGCCACGCGGCCGCGACGCTGCGAGCGGCCGAGAAGCCCGCCACCTCCGTCGCGCGGAAGGCGACGAGGTCGAGGCCGTCGCGCGCGAGCGCGGCGAGCGGCGCGGGCACCGCGACCTCGCCGGGCGCGATCCACAGCCCGTCGCGCAGCAGGCCGAAGCCCGCCCACGTGAGCTCGGCCCGCACCCGGTGCCGCAGCTCGCGCCGGCGCTCCGGAACGGAGAACGTGACGAGCGTCCACCCGGCGCCCTCGGGCGCGAACGGGTCGGGCGCGAACACGCGCCCGTGCGCCTCGCGCAGCACGCGCTCGCACTCGGCGGTGAGCACCCAGCTGACCGCGCGGCCCTCGCGCACGGGCTCGAGCAGCCCGCGGCGGGCCATCCGGGCGAGCGTCGCGCGCGTGGCCGCCTCGCCGACGCCGAGCCCGGCGAGCACGTCGACGAGCAGCGCGGTGGGCACCGGGCCGAGCCCGCGGTCGAGGACGAGCTCGCCGACGAACGCGAGCAGCAGCTGCTCGGGGCGGCGCGGCGCGCGGCCCGGTCGGGCCTCGGCGGCGGGCGGCGGCATGCGCCGGAGTATCGCACGCGCCGGGACCGCGGGACCGATCCGCACCATTGACATACTTGACATTACGACTGCACGATGGACAGGTGAGTGTCACGCATTGCCGCGCGGCAGTTCGACGAGGCCCTCGCGCGTCTTCCCCCCGAGCCCTGAGTTCAACGAGGAATTGAGGCCCGCATGACCAGACGCTCCGCCCTCCTCACGGCGCTCGTCGCGGCAGTGGCGCTCGGCGTCACGGCGTGCTCGAGCGACACGCCGACCGAACCCGAGGAGACCTCTCCCACCGCCGAGGAGCCCAGCCCCGAGGCGACCGAGGACGAGGTCGTCTCGATCACGATCGGCGCGCTGCCCATCTCCGAGACCGCCCCCCTGTGGGCGGCGATCGACGCCGGCGTGTTCGCCGAGCACGGCCTCGACGTCACCGTCGAGGCCATCCAGGGCGGCGCGCTCGCCATGCCGGCGCTCGTCAACGGCGACGTCGACTTCCTCATCGGCCAGCCCTACGGCGCCCTGCGCGCCCACCTGCAGGACCTCGACGTCCGCATCATCGCGAACTACGCGTCGAGCTACGCCGAGGGCGACGACATCAACGGCGTCGTCTCCGCGCCGGGCAGCGACATCTCCCGCCCGGCCGACCTCGCCGGCAAGCGGGTGGCCGTCAACTCCCTCGGCGCCGCCGGTGACCTGACCATCTCCGCGGTCGTGGCGCAGGACGGCGGCGACCCGAGCACCATCGAGTTCGTCGAGGTCGCCTTCCCCGACGCCAAGGCCCAGCTCGAGGCCGGCAACATCGACGCGGCCTGGGTGCCGCAGCCGTTCCTCAACATGATCGTGGGCGCCGGCGGCACGCTGGTCACCTACAACTACCAGGACACGCTGCCCGGCCTGCCGACGCTCGTCATCATCGCGACGGGCGCCACGGTCAACGACGACCCGGACCTCGTCAACCGGGTGCGCGACGCCTTCAGCGCGGCCTTCGCGTGGGCCGCCGACAACGACGACGCCGTCCGGCAGGCGCTCGTCGACAACCTCTCCATCCCGCCGGAGGGCGCGGCCGCGCTGCCGCTGCCGCGGTTCGACACGACGCTGGACGTCCAGCTCATCCAGGACCTGGCCGACCTCGCGGCCGAGTTCGGGTTCTTCGAGTCGGCCCCCGACGTGGCGGACATCGTTGCTCAGTGAGACCGTCACCTCCATGACGACCGTCCCGGGTCCGGTGGCGCCCGAGCAGGCGCCCCGGGCCCGGGACGGCGTCCGGGCCACGCCGCGGGGGACGGGCCCCCGCCCGTCCGCCCGCCCGCGCAGCCGGCGCACCCGCCGCGCGGTCCTCGGCTTCCTCGGCGTGCTCGGCTTCGCCGCCACGTGGGAGCTGTTCGCGCTCGCCGAGGTCGTCAACCCCTCCTACCTGCCGTCCTTCACGACGACGGCCCGTCGCCTCGTCGCCGAGCTCGGCGAGCCGCGGTTCTGGTCCACGCTCGGCGACACCCTGATCACCTGGGCGCTCGGCCTGGCGATCGCCGTCGGCGCCGCGCTCGTGCTCGGCACCGTCATCGGCCTCGTGCCGTTCCTGCGCCGCGCGACCCACAGCACCGTGGAGTTCCTGCGGCCCATCCCCTCCGTGGCGATCATCCCGCTCGCGGTGCTCGTCGCCGGGCTCTCGCGCGAGGCCGCGCTCATCGTCGTCGTGTACGCGCCGTTCTGGCAGGTCCTCATCCAGGTCCTCTACGGCATCGCCGACGTCAACACCGTCGCCCGGGACACCGCCCGCTCGTTCGGGCTCGGCCGCGCGCAGCGCCTGCGCCACCTCGTCCTGCCGACGGCGCTGCCGTACGTCATCACGGGGTTCCGGCTCGCCGCGGCCATCGCGCTCGTGCTGACCATCACGTCCGAGCTGGTCATCGGCAACCCCGGCATCGGGCGCCAGATCGACCTGTACCGCAGCGCGCCCGACGCCCCCGGCCTGTACGCCCTCGTGCTGGTGACCGGCCTGCTGGGCCTGCTCGTCAACCTCGGCACGCGCGCGATCGAGCGGCGGGTGCTGCACTGGCACCCGTCCGTCCGGCGGGAGACGCCGCGATGACCGCCGTGCGCCGCACCCTCGCGTCGGCCGGCTTCACGCTCGGCCTCCCGCTCCTCCTGCTGCTGGGCTGGGCCGTGGCGACCCGGTCGACGACGACCATCTACTTCCCGACGCCGGCCCGCGTCGGCGAGGCGTTCGTGGCCACGTGGCTCGACCCCGAGATCCTCGGGCGCGACGTGCTGCCGAGCCTCGGCCGGTTCGCCATCGGGGTGGCGCTGTCGATCGTCATCGGCATCGCGGCCGGCACGGTCATCGGGTCCACGCCCTGGCTGCGCGCGCTGCTGGAGCCGATGCTCGAGTTCTTCCGCGCGATCCCGCCCGTCGTGCTCGTGCCGGTGCTCATGCTCGTGCTGGGCCTCGGCGACACGATGCGCCTCGCGGTCATCGTGTCCGGCAGCGTGTGGCCGGTGCTCCTCAACACCGTCGAGGGCGTGCGCGCGCGGGATCCCGTGCTCGTGGACACCTCCCGGTCCTACCGGGTGCGCGGGGCGCTCGCGCTGCGCTACTTCGTGCTCCCGGCGGCGAGCCCGCAGATCATGGCCGGCATCCGGCTCTGCCTGTCGATCGGGCTCATCCTCATGGTGATCTCGGAGATGTTCGCCGCGTCCTCGGGGCTCGGCTACCAGATCGTCTTCTTCCAGCGGCAGTACATGATCGCCGAGATGTGGAGCGGCATCGTGCTGCTGGGCCTCGTCGGCGTCGTCGTCGCCGCGGTGTTCCACGTCGTCGAGCGACGCGTCCTGCACTGGTACCACGGATCGAGAGAGGTCTCACGTGGCTGATCGCACCCCGCTCCTGTCCGTGACGGAGCTGTCGAAGACCTACCTCTCCGCGACCGGCCCGGTCGAGGCGATCCGGTCCATCAGCTTCGACGTCTACCCGGGCGAGCTCGTCTGCATCGTCGGCCCGTCGGGCTGCGGCAAGACGACGCTGCTCAAGTGCGTCTCCGGCCTCCTGCCGCCGACGTCGGGCACGGTCACCCTCGACGGCGCGGAGGTGACCCGGCCGCCGGCGACGATGGCCGTCGTCTTCCAGGAGTACGGCCAGAGCCTCTACCCGTGGCTGACCGTGCGCGACAACGTCGCGCTCCCGCTGCGGGCCCGGGGCGTCCCGCGCGCCGAGCGGGCCGCGGTCGTCGAGCGCGCGCTCGAGGAGGTCGGGCTGTCGCACGTGCTGCGCACGTACCCGTGGCAGCTCTCCGGCGGCATGCAGCAGCGCGTGGCCATCGCCCGCGCCGTCGCGTACCAGCCCGAGGTGCTCGTCATGGACGAGCCGTTCGCCGCCGTCGACGCCCAGACCCGCGCCGACCTCGAGGACCTCGTCCGCCGCGTGTGGAAGGACCTCGGGGTGACGGTCCTCTTCGTCACGCACGACATCGACGAGTCCGTGTACCTCGGCGAGCGCGTCGTCGTGCTGTCGGCCTCGCCGACGG
The DNA here is from genome assembly GCA_012514545.1 of Actinomycetales bacterium. GTDB lineage: Bacteria > Actinomycetota > Actinomycetes > Actinomycetales > Cellulomonadaceae > Actinotalea. The sequence continues at coordinate 12,492 of JAAZAC010000302.1, forward strand.
TGGTGCAGGAGGACCTCGCCGTCGACCTGCCGGCCGAGCGCGACCAGCTCGGCACCCGCGCGCTCCCCCGGTTCACCGAGCTGCGCACGCACGTCTACGGCCAGATCCAGCGCGCCAAGCGCGGGGAGCAGGTCGGCGCGGCCTGAGGTTCAGTCCCGCGACGCCGCCTCGAGCACCCGCGTCAGCAGACGCTGCAGCTCGGCGCGCTCGGCGGGCGTGAGCGGCGCCGTCAGCCGCCCGTCCACGCGGGCGGCGGCGTCGACGGTGTCGCGCAGCACCCGCTCGCCCTCCGCCGTCAGGCGCACGACGTTGCGCCGCCGGTCGTGCGCCGCGCGGGCGCGCGCCACCAGGCCGCGGGCCTCGAGGCGCGCGACGAGCCCGGCCACCGTCGAGCGGTCGAGGTCGAGCTCGTCGCACAGCTCGCGCTGGCTCGCCTCGCCGAGCCGGCACAGCACGTTGAGCACGCCGAACTGCACGTTGGTCAACTCGCCCCCCACCTCCCGCGCCCAGGCGGCGAGGTGCGCCTGCTGGGTCCGGCGGACGAGGAAGCCGGTGTGGCGGGCGAGGTCGAGCGGCGGTCCCAGCGTCACGCCCGCATTCTCCCCGCCGCTCACAGCCAGCGCGGCGGCGCGGGCGGCGGGTCGCCGTCGGCGGTGCGCACGCCGGTGGCCCCGCGGCCGGTGGCCCAATGCGCGAGGTCGGCGGCGCGGCCCACGAGCACCAGGGGCTCGTCGCCCGCCGTGGCCCGGGCGGCGTCGGCGGGGCGGTCGACGGGCACGAGCCGCAGCGCGGGCAGGTGCTCGGCGTCCTGGCGGCGCCGCCACGCCCCGACGACGTCGGCGAGCAGCCGGTCGACGAGCTCGGGCGGGAACTGCCGGAAGGACGCGCCGTGGTCGAGGTCGACGGCGTGCACCCACACCTCCCGGGTGCGCATCCACACCGTCTCGCGCGCCGGCACCAGGCGCCCCTGGGCCGTGCGGACCGTCGCGTCCCACGCCTCCTCGGGCAGGTCGCGCCACTCGACGTCGAGGTGCACGGCCGCGTGCGCGGACAGGTGCCGCAGCGCCCGGGCGGGCAGGGTCGCGGCGAATTCGATCTCCTCGTCCCGCTGCTCCGGGGACGCGTACATCGGGGTCTCCACGCCCGTGGCGGCCCACTCGGTGAGCCGGGTCAGGGCGCGCGCGTTGAGGCCGACGTGCGCCACGACGTGCCGGCGCGTCCACCCGGGCACGAGCGAGGGCACGTCGAGCTGGTGGTTGCGCAGCTCGGCCAGCGCGCGCGAGAAGAACGCCTGCCCGCGCCGGGCCAGCAGCAGCTGCGCCTTCAGGACGGGGTCGGTGGTGCGGTCGGTCCGGGCCGGCATGTCAGTCCTCCGCCACGACGTCGTTGCGCAGCTCGCCCAGGCCCGTGACCGTCGTCGTGAGCACCTGGCCGGCGGCGAGGTAGCGCCGGGGGTCGCGCGCGTGCCCGACGCCGCCCGGCGTGCCCGTGGCGATGACGTCGCCCGGGCGCAGGGTCACCACCTGCGAGACGTACGAGACCAGCGCGGCCGGGCCGAACACGAGGTCGTCCACGGGCGTGCGCTGCACGACCTCGCCGTCGACCTCCGTGCGCAGCTCGCCCGCGGGCGGCGCGCCGTCGTCGGCCACGGTGAGCCACGGGCCGAACGGCGTCGTCGCCTCGAAGGTCTTGCCCTGGAGCCACTGCGGCGTGCGGTACTGCCAGTCGCGCATCGTCACGTCGTTGAGCACCGCGTACCCGGCGATCGCGCGCGCCGCGGCCGCCTCGTCGACCCGGCGCACGACGGCCCCGACGACGACGGCGACCTCGCCCTCCCAGTCCACCGCCCCGCTCGCGTGCGCGGGCAGCACGATCGGGTCGTACGGACCCACGAGCGCCTCGGGGAACTTGGCGAACAGGGTCGGGTGCGTCGGCAGGTCCCGGCCCATCTCGCGGATGTGGGTGCGGTAGTTGAGCCCGACGCACACGATCTTCCCGGGCCGGGGCACCGGCGGCGCCCACGCCCGGGGGGGCAGGTCGGCCAGGGCGTGCCGCGCGCCGTCGGCGGCCGCCGCGACGCCGCGCCAGGCCGGGTCGGCGAGCAGCGCGCCGACGTCGGGCGGGCCGATCTCGACGGCGGCGTCGTCGTCGACCCGCACCGCGACGGTGCCCGGCCCACCCGACCCGCCCCGGCGCAGCGTGCCCAGCCGCAGGGTCACGGCTGGTCCTCGTTGCGCCGCCCGGGCACGTAGACGCGCGTGAAGCCGAGCCGGTCGATGATCGGGCCGTCGGTGAACCGGAAGAGGTCGAACTGCGTGTCCGCGTGCAGCGACCAGGGCACCCAGCTCGGCACCGCGAAGAGGTCGCCGGTGGTCACGCGGTGCTCGGTCTCGCCGAGCACGACGGTGCCCTCGCCCTCGAAGACCTGCCAGACGGCGGAGCCCACCTCGTGCCGGGTCGCGGTCTCCGCGCCGGCGCGCAGCCGGTGGAACTCGCAGCGGATCGTCGGCATGACGTCGCCGCCGGTGGTCGGGTTGACGTAGCGGATCGCGGCGTGGCCCTGCTCGACCGTGGCCGGGTGGCCCTCGTCCTCGAGCCTCAGCTGCTCGGTGAGCGCGCGGTCGGTGAACTCCCACCGGTAGGCCGCGAGCGGGGAGCTCGTCTGGTCGTCGAGCCCGGACAGCGGGCGCAGGCCGGGGTGCGCCCACAGCCGCTCGGAGCGGGACACCGGCGGGGACGCCTCGTCGGTGACGCGCTCGGAGCCGAACTCGAAGAAGCCGACGTCCGTGTAGTACGAGAACGGCACGTCGAGGCCGTCGATCCACGCCATCGGCTCGGCGGTGTCGTTGTGGTGGCCGTGGAAGTTCCAGCCCGGGGTGAGCAGGAGGTCGCCCCGGCGCATCGCGACGGGGTCGCCGTTGACGACGGTCCACACGCCCTCGCCCTCGACGACGAACCGGAACGCGTTCTGGCTGTGCCGGTGCTCGGGCGCGGTCTCGTGGCCGCCGAGGTACTGGATCGCGCACCACAGCGTGGGCGTGGCGTAGGCGGTGCCGGGCAGGCCGGGGTTGGCGAGCCCGATGGCGCGGCGCTCGCCGCCGCGGCCGACCGGGACGAGCTCGCCGGAGCGCCGCGCCAGGTCGTAGAGCGTGGCCCACCGCCAGACGTGGGGGACCGCGTCCGGCTGGGGCGTGAAGGGCATGAGGTCGTCGCGCTGCGTCCACAGCGGGGCGAGGTGGTGGGCGTCGAAGTCCGCGTAGAGCTGCTCGAGCTCGGGGGTGTCGGCGGTGCCGTCCATCTGCTGCACGGTCGTCCTCCTTCGATGGCGCCGGTGCCATTCGTTGGTGTACCAACGATACGCCCGGCATCCGCCGTGCGAAACCCCTCCCGGGCGCCCGTCGTGGTGCACGGCCGTGGTGCGCGCCGGGCGGCCGTGGTGGGATGGGAGCGTGCCGTCGCCTCGCGTGACCGCCCACGACGGGCCCCTGGACGACCCGACCGCCGCCCGCGTGCGCACGCTCGCCGCCGCGGCCGCCGCGCACGACGGCGTGGCCCCCCTGGGCGAGCAGACGTTCCTCGACCTCGCCGACCCCGGCGCCCCCGCGGCGCGCCTCCTCGCGCTCGCCGGCGACGCGGTCGTCGGCTACGGCCACGTCGACCTGCGCCGCGCGCCCGCGAGCGCCGAGCTCGTCGTGGCGCCCGACGCCCGCGGCGCCGGGATCGGCGCCGCGCTGCTCGCCGCCGTCCGGCGCGCGGCGGACGCCGCCGGCGCGGGCCCGGTGCGGGTGTGGGCGCACGGGGACCTGCCCGGCGCCCGGGCGCTCGCCGCGCTCACCGGGCTGGCCGTGCGCCGCGAGCTGTGGCAGATGGCCCGCGACCTGCCCCCGCACGGCGCCCCGACCCCCGCCCCGGAGCTGCCCCCTGACGTCACCCTGCGCCCCTACCGCCCCGGCGCCGACGACGACGCCGTCCTCGCCGTCAACGCGCGCGCCTTCGCCTGGCACCCCGAGCAGGGCCGGCTCGATGCGGCCGGCCTGGCCGCCCGCCGCGCCGAGCCGTGGTTCCGGCCCGAGGACCTCCTCCTCGCCGAGCGCGCCGGCCGCGTCGTCGCGTTCACGTGGCTCAAGGTCGACGACCCGGCCGACGGCGAGCTCTACGTGCTCGCGGTCGACCCCGCCGCCCAGGGCACCGGCCTCGGCCGGGCGCTCACGGCCGTGACGCTCGAGCGGCTCGCCGCCCGGGGCCTGCGCCGGGCGGTGCTCTTCACCGAGGCCGACAACCACCCCGCCGTCGCCACCTACCGGCGGGCGGGGTTCGACGTCGTGCGCCGGGACGTCCAGTACGGCTGAGCCCGCCCGAGCCCGCCCGAGCGCGGGCCCGAGCGCGGGCCCGAGCGCGGCGGAGCACCCGCAGGGACGGCCCGCCCGGCGGGTGATCCCGCCGGCAGGGGTGGCGCGCCCGCCCCCCTGCGGTGCGACGATGTGGCATGAGCACGCAGCCGCAGACGCGCCGCGGCCGGCCGGGCGCCTGGGCAGGCGACGCGGAGGTCGCCGAGCGGCCCCTGTCCGCGGACACCGGGCCGGGCGCAGGGCCGACCGCTGCGCCGACCGGAGGGCCGCTGCCGGCCGACCGGTTCCTCGACCGCGAGCTCTCCTGGCTCGCCTTCAACGAGCGGGTGCTCGGGCTCGCCGAGGACGACGCGCTGCCGCTGCTGGAGCGCGTGCGCTTCCTGTCGATCTTCGCCTCGAACCTCGACGAGTTCTTCATGGTGCGCGTCGCCGGGCTGCGTCGGCGCATCGCCACGGGCATGGCCGTCACCGCGGCCTCGGGCCTGACGCCGCGCCAGGTGCTCGACGCCATCAGCGCGGAGGCGCACCGGCTCATGGAGCGGCACGCCGCCGTGTTCCTCGACGACGTCCGCCCGGCCCTCGCGGCCGAGGGCATCACGATCGTGCACTGGGACGAGCTCGGCGAGGCCGAGCAGGAGCGCCTGCACAAGTTCTTCCGCAAGCAGATCTTCCCCGTGCTCACGCCGCTCGCGGTCGACCCCGCCCACCCGTTCCCCTACATCTCGGGGCTCTCGCTCAACCTCGCGGTCGTCGTCGTCAACCCGACGACGGGCAAGGAGCACTTCGCGCGCGTCAAGGTCCCCCCGCTGCTGCCCCGGTTCATCGCGGTCGACGCCAAGGGCAAGCCGAGCACGCCGAGCACGCGCACGGCCGACCCCGAGCGGGGCCCGACGTCGTTCGTGCCCCTCGAGGACGTCATCGCCCAGCACCTCGACGCCCTGTTCCCCGGCATGGAGGTGCGCGAGCACCACACGTTCCGCGTCACGCGCAACGAGGACGTCGACGTCGAGGAGGACGACGCCGAGAACATCCTCCAGGCGATGGAGAAGGAGCTCCTGCGCCGCCGGTTCGGGCCCGCGGTCCGGCTCGAGGTGGCGCGCGACATCGCCCCGCGCGTGCGCGAGCTGCTGGTCCGCGAGCTCGGGGTCGAGCCCGGCGAGGTCTACGCCCTGCCGGCCCCGCTCGACCTCACGGGCCTCGACCTCATCGCGGACCTCGACCGGGCGGACCTGTCGTTCCCGCGCTTCGTCGGCGGCACGCACCGCCACCTCGCGGAGGTGGAGACGGCGATGCCCACCGACGTCCTCGCGGCGATGCGGCGGCGCGACATCCTGCTGCACCACCCCTACGACTCGTTCGCGACGTCGGTCCAGGCCTTCCTCGCGCAGGCGGCGGCGGACCCGCGGGTGCTCGCGATCAAGCAGACGCTGTACCGGACGTCGGGCGACTCCCCGATCGTCGACGCGCTCATCGACGCGGCCGAGCAGGGCAAACAGGTCCTCGCGCTCGTGGAGATCAAGGCGCGGTTCGACGAGCAGGCCAACATCTCGTGGGCGCGCAAGCTCGAGCAGGCGGGCGTGCACGTCGTCTACGGCATCGTCGGCCTCAAGACGCACTGCAAGCTCTCGCTCGTGGTGCGCCAGGAGGACGACGGGCTGGTCCGCTACTGCCACGTCGGCACCGGCAACTACAACCCCCGCACCGCCCGGCAGTACGAGGATCTCGGCCTGCTCACGTGCGACCTCGAGGTGGGCCAGGACCTCACCCGCCTGTTCAACCAGCTCTCCGGCTACGCACCCAAGGCGAAGTTCAACCGCCTGCTCGTGGCCCCGCGGGCGATGCGGTCCGGGCTCGTCGAGCGCATCGAGCGGGAGACCGCGAACCACCTCGCGGGCCGCCCGGCGTGGATCCGGATCAAGGTCAACGCCGTCGTCGACGAGACGACGATCGACGCCCTGTACCGCGCGTCGCAGGCCGGCGTGCCCGTCGACCTCGTCGTGCGCGGGATCTGCGCCGTGCGGCCGGGCGTGCCCGGCCTGTCGGAGACGATCCGGGTGCGCTCGATCCTCGGCCGGTTCCTCGAGCACGCCCGCATCTACGCGTTCGCCGACGACGGCGACCCGGAGGTGCTCATCGGCTCCGCCGACCTCATGCACCGCAACCTCGACCGGCGGGTGGAGACGCTCGTCCGGGTGGGCCCCGAGCACGCCGCGGAGCTGCTCGAGCTCCTCGACCTGTCCATGGACGACGGCACCGCGAGCTGGTGGCTCGGCCCGGACGGGACGTGGACGCGGCACCACCGCGACGCGGACGGCCGCCCGCTGCGCGACCTGCAGGAGGTGCTGATCCAGCGGCACCAGCGCCGTCGGCCGGCGCGCGACAGGTGAGCCGGGCGGACGCCGTCGTGCCCCCCGTCGTGCAGGCCGCCGGCGGCCTCCCGTGGCGGGTGCGCGCGGGCCGGCTCGAGGTCGCGCTCGTGCACCGCCCGCGCTACCGGGACTGGTCGTGGCCGAAGGGCAAGCTCGACCCGGGCGAGTCCGCGCCCGCGGCCGCGTGCCGCGAGGTCGCCGAGGAGACGGGCACGCCCGTCGTCCTCGGCCCGCCCCTGCCGGGCCTGCGCTACCGCCTCCAGGACGGCACGCCCAAGCGCGTCCACTACTGGGCGGTCCGCGTGGCCACGGACGCCGACGCCGCCGCGCTCGGCGCGCGCGACCCGGTGCGCCAGCCCTCGGTCGCCGAGATCGACGACGTCGTGTGGGTCTCCGCGGGCACCGCCGCCGACCTGCTCACCCGCGCGGCCGACCGGCGCCCGCTCGTCGCCCTGCGGCGCCTGCACGACGCCGGCCGGCTGGCCACCCGGGTCCTCGTCGTCGCCCGGCACGGCCGGGCCCGCGAGCGCTCCGCGTGGCCCGACGACGAGGAGAGCCGGCCCCTCACCCCGCAGGGCGAGGCGCAGGCGCGCGCGCTCGTCGGCGTGCTGGCGGCGTTCGGCGTCGGCGAGGTCGTGACGAGCCCGTGGGCGCGGTGCCTGCGCACGGTCGCCCCGTACGCGGAGCGCACGGGCCTGCGCCCGCGGCTCGTCGACGCCCTCACGGAGAAGGCGTACCTCGCGGACCGCCGGGCCACCCTCGAGGCGGTGACGCCCTACCTCGTCACGCCGCGGGACGCCGTCGTCTGCACGCACCGGCCCGCGCTCGAGGCCGTGATGGCGCTCGTCGGCGACGCGACGCGCCGCTGGACCACGGGCGCCGTGCCCGCGACCGACCCGTGGCTGCGCACCGGCGAGGTGCTCGTCGCGCACGTGGCGCTCACCGCGAACGGCCCGCGCGTCGTCGCACTGGAGACCCACCGGCCGGCCCGGCCCCGCTGACCGGCGACCGCAAGGGGGGCGGGCGCCGTCAGCCGATGATCGCGGCGAGCGCCCAGAACATGACCGCGGCGACGGCCGCGGCGGCGGGGATCGTCAGCACCCAGGCGACGGCGATGTTGCCCGCCACGCCCCAGCGGACC
>JAAZAC010000303.1 GCA_012514545.1 Actinomycetales bacterium
CTCCCAGTTCGGCGTGAAGAACGCGGTGAGGCCGTCGGCCGCGCCCTCGAGCGTGATCGCGCGCACCACGAGCGAGCCGAACATGACCACCAGCAGCGGGATCATGACGAGGTTCGCGCGCTCGAGGCCGCGCTTGACGCCGAACGCGATGATGGCGAGCGCGAGGCCCCACACGATGACGAGCGGGGCGAGGATGCCCGGCACGAAGTCGAAGCCGACCGTCGTCTCGTCCGAGACCTTGAGGAAGTCGGCGAAGAGGAACCCGGCCGGGTCGTCGCCCCAGGCGAGGTCGACCGAGAACCACGCGTACGCGAGCGCCCACGCGAGGATCGCCGCGTAGTACGTCGCGATGATGAAGCTGATCATGACCTGGAACCAGCCCAGGCTCTCCGCCGGCCGGGAGAGGCGGCGGAACGCCGTCGGCGCCGCCCCCCGGAACCGGTGGCCGATCGCGTAGTCCAGCCAGAGGATCGGGATGCCCGCGGTCAGCAGCGCCACCAGGTAGGGGATCAGGAAGGCGCCGCCGCCGCTCTCGTAGGCCACGCCCGGGAAGCGCCAGATGTTGCCCAGGCCGACCGCTGAGCCGATCGCCGCGAGGATGAAGCCGACCTGGCCGGACCACTGCTCGCGGTTCGTGTGGACGGCGGGCCCGGAGGCGCCCGCCGCGGCCGGGGCGGAGGTGTCGTCGTTCGCCATGTGCACGTCCTCACCGTCGAGGGCTGCCGCCCGTTCGAATCAGGTGCGCAGGCGCCCAGTGTGGCGTCACTCGCGGTGGCGCGGTGGCCGCGACACCCTCCCTCTCACATGTTGAGACGCCGGGGCGAGTGCGCAGGTGACGCGGGTGCGCTGTGGACGGGTCACAGCCCCGTCAGCGGGCCGCGCCGAGGTCGAGGTTCGTGCCCCCGGCGGCCAGCCGGACGCCGTCGTCGGTGACCTCCGCCCCGGTGAGCACCATCTCCGCCGGCAGGCCGGGGATGGCGAAGCGGAGGTCCTGCAGCTGCCCGGTGATCGCGGCGGGGAGGTCGGTGCTCTCCACGCGGAAGCCGCCGAGCTCGAACGCGGTGACGTCGACGAGCACGTCGCGCCCCTCGGCGCGCACGGCGAGCAGGGCGTCGAGCGGCAGGCCCAGCACCTCGGCGCGGGCGACGAGCTCGCCGTCCCGCGCGGCGAGCTCCATGCCCTCCAGGCCGAGCACCGCGGCGACGTCGGCGGGCCGGGCGAGCGCGGTCATCTCCGCGGTCTCGGCGACGTAGGGCGGCTGGGCCGCGACGCCGCGCACGCGGACGACGACGTCCTCGAGCCGCAAGCCTTCGACCGTCGCCTCGGGCGCGCTGAGCCGCACCGACTCCAGCCGGCCCGCGAGCACCTGCGGCACGAACGGGTAGCCCTCGATGGTGACGTCCGGCGGCTCGGCGACGCCGGGGATCGCCTGCTGCACCTCGGCGGCCACGCGCTCCTCCGCCTGGCGGCGCAGCACGGCGTCCGCGACCGCGGCGACACCCACGAGCGCGGCGAGCACGACGAGCGTCACCACGACCTTGCGCACCGGTCGACCCTATGCCGCCCGCCCGCCGTCGGGCGCGCGGGGGCGGGCGGGGCGGGGCCGCCGGGTGGGTGGGGAGGAGTCGCGAACATCCGGGAGAAGCCCGTGGCCGCGCGCCCGCGTCGCGCCTACGCTGGTGGTGACCCGGGTCGCGCCCGGCCGAGTGCAACGAGGCACGCCATGGAGACGCTCTTCTGGATGGCCCTTCCGGTGACCGTCTACGGCCTCCTGGCGGCGGCGGTGCCCTCGCCCGACGCCGCACGGCGGCCCGGCCTGTGGGCCCGGCTCCGCGGGCTCGGCCGACGCCGCGCCCGCGTCGAGACGATCACCGTCCGGCCCGCGGAGGTGGCGGACCCCGACGACCCGCTCGTGGTGCTGGCGATCCAGGTGCGGCTGGGGGCGCTCGCGGACCACATCCGCCGGCTCGAGTCGGACGAGCACATCTGGGCGCGCGCCCGCAAGCTCGAGGCAGCGCAGGCCGCCTACGACGCGCTCCTCGACGAGGCCTGCCGGCTGGCCGGCGTCCGCAGCCATCTGCCCCCGGCGGAGACCGGCGCACTGCGCCGTCGCACCGAGCCGGAGCGGTTCGAGGACGAGCTCGAGCTCGCCCAGCGCGGCTGGTCCTGGTGACGACCGGGACC
>JAAZAC010000046.1 GCA_012514545.1 Actinomycetales bacterium
GCCCAGGTCAGCGGTCACGGCCCGCCCTGACGAGCTCGCGCTCGGCCGCGACCGCGACCGCCGGGACGCCCGCGCGAGCCGCTGCCTCGCGGTCGAGGGCGTCCTCGCGCGTCGACGGCGCGGCGGGCGGCTCGGCCTCGCCGGGCGTCCCGCGGGCCCGCGCGCGCCTCGCGGCCGCGGGCGGCGCGGCCTCGCCCTCGGCGGGCGCCGGCCGGTCCTCCTCGGGGAGCGGGAAGCCGCGGCCCGGGCCCATCGCGAGGATCAGGCGCGCGTGGCGGTCGTAGGTGAAGAAGTTGTAGGCCCAGCTCACGAAGGCCGAGAGGCGGTTGCGGAACCCCGGCAGGTAGATCAGGTGCAGGAAGAGCCAGCCCAGCCAGCCCAGGAAGCCGCGCATGCGGATGCCCAGCAGCCGGCGCGAGAGCTCGGCGATGCCGGCGCTGCGGCCGATGATCGCCATGTTCCCGAGGTCCCGGTACACGAACGGCTCGGCCTGGCGTCCCTGCAGCCGCTTCACGATCGAGCGCGCGGCGTGCTTGCCGCCCTGGATCGCGACCTGCGCGACCTGCGGCAGGAGCCTGCCCTCGGCGTCCTTCGCGGCGGCGAGGTCACCGACGACGAAGACCTCGGGCCGGCCGGGGAGGCTCAGGTCGGGCTCGACCGGCACGCGGAAGCCGCGCTCGAGCTCGACCCCCAGCTCCTCGCCCAGCGGGTGGCCGCGCACGCCCGCCGCCCAGATCACCGTCTGGCAGGGGATGAACTCGCCCGACTTCAGCGTGATGCCGTCGGCGGTCACGCTCACGACGGCCGAGCGCAGCCTGACGTCGACGCCGCGCTGCCTCAGGACCCTCTCGGCGTAACGCCGCGAGCCTTGCCCGAACGGCGGCAGCACCTCGGGGCCCATCTCGACGAGCACGACCCGAGCGACGCGAAGGTCGAGCTCGGGGTACTCGGGCGGCAGGACGCGCTGGAACAGCTCCACGAGGGCCCCGGCCATCTCGACGCCGGTGGGGCCCGCGCCGACGATGACGAACGTCAGCGCGCCCTTGTCGACCAGGGTCGGGTCCACGGCCGCCGCCTCGAAGCGCGAGAGGATGTGGCCGCGGAGCTTCACGGCCTTGTCGAGGTCCTTGAGCACGAACGCGTGCTCGCGCACCCCGGCGGTCCCGAAGTCGTTGTAGACGGCCCCGTTCGCCAGCACCAGGTAGTCGTACGGCAGCCTGTCGCCGTCCTCGAGCACGACCTGCTTGGCGTCGTAGTCGACGTCGGTGACGCGCCCCAGGCGGAAGCGCACGTTCCGCTGGCGGCGGAAGACGTTCCTCACCTGGTGGGCGATGTCGCCGGCGTCGAGCGCGGCGGTCGCGACCTGGTACAGCAGGGGTTGGAACGTGTGGTAGTTGTGCGCGTCGATCAGCAGCACGTCGACGGGCGCGTGCCTCAGGGCCTTGGCGGCGTTGAGCCCGCCGAACCCCGCCCCGACGACGATCACCCGCGGCCTGTTGGGTGCCTCCATCTCGGCTCCTCACCCCGCCCTACGGCGCGCATGCCGGCCTATGCGGCGCGGTGGCGGCGGGACATACGTCCCTCGTGAAAGATTGTACAAGCTCGCCCGGCGAGCGAGCGTGCCCGGACGACGCTGCGGTGAACGGCCGCCGGGAGGGGCGGCCACGGCGCGGGGGAGGCGGGCGGCGCCGACGGGCTCGCAGGACGCTGTGCCGCGCGGCTGACGTGGACGCCGCTACCGCGCCATCTCGAGCGCGATGCGCCGGCCCGTGGGGGTGTCGGCGATGCCGCCCTCGCCCGTCTCGCGCAGCTCGGGCGGGAGCAGCCGGCCCACGGAAGCCATCGCGAGCACGA
>JAAZAC010000304.1 GCA_012514545.1 Actinomycetales bacterium
GAGGCCGCGCCGGGCGAGACCGCCGAGCGGGCCAAGCGCCGTCGTCGGCGGACGCGGCGTCGCGGCGGCGGGCAGGGCGGCCAGGGCGCCGCGCCGGCCGGCGGGCAGGCCGCGGGGCAGGGCGGCCAGGCCGAGGCCTGACCGCGCGCGAACGCCGGGCACCCGACTCGGGCACCCGCGGGCGTCAGGCGGCCTTGATGAACGCCTCGACGGCGTCGGCGACGAGCTGCACGGCGATCGCCGCGAGCAGGAGGCCCGCGATGCGGGTGATGAGCGTCGTCCCGCTCTCCTTGAGCACCCGGTGGATGCCGCTCGCGAACCGCATGGCCAGCCACAGGCACAGGTGCACCGCGAGGATGCCGAGCGCGATGGCGATCAGGTCCGCGCGGTCCTCCGCGTGCTGGACGAAGACCATGGTCGCGACGATCGCGCCCGGGCCCGCGAGCAGCGGCGTGCCCAGCGGCACGAGCGCGACGTTGACGCTGTTGTGCTCGGCGGGCTTCGGCTCCTCCATCCGCCCGGTGAGCAGCTCCATCGCGACGAGGAGCAGGAGCAGGCCGCCCGACGCCTGGAGGGCCGGCAGCGAGATGTTCATGTAGTCGAGCACCTGCTGGCCGAACAGCGCGAACACGACGATCACGCCGAAGGCCGCGGCGATCGCCTGGCGGGCGGCCGCGCGGCGCTGGCGCCCCGTCATCGTGCCGGTGAGCGCGAGGAAGACGGGGACGGTGCCCGGGGGGTCCATGATCACGAACAGCGTGACGAAGACCTCGAGGAAGAGCTGGACGTCGAGCACGGCGCTCATGCTCCCACGATCGGCAGGCGACCCTGCTCCGCGATGGCCGCGACGACCTCCGGCGCGGTCGTGAACTCGCCCAGCCGGTTCGGCTTGCCGGCGCCGTGGTAGTCGCTCGCGCCGGTGACGAGGAGGCCGAGCTCGTCCGCGAGCGCGGCGAGGTGGGCGCGCTGCTCGGGCGTGTGGTCGCGGTGGTCGACCTCGAGGCCCGCCAGCCCGGCCTCCGCGGCCGCCCGGATCGTGGTGTCCGACACGACCCGGCCGCGCGCCGCGGCCCCCGGGTGCGCCATCACCGGCACGCCGCCCGCCGCGCGCACCATCCGCACCGCGTCGAGCAGGGGCGTCGCGTAGTAGGGGACGTAGTACGGCGAGCCGGTGGCCAGCAGCGAGGCGAACGCCGCCGACCGGTCCGGCACCACGCCGAGCGCGACGAGCGCGTCGGCGATGTGGGGCCGGCCGACAGTGGTGCCCGGGCGGGTCTGCGCGACGACGTCGTCCCAGGTCAGCGGCAGGTCGGCCGCGATCCGGTCGACCATCGCGCGCAACCGCTCCTGGCGCGACGCGCGGACCCGCTCCCCCTCGGCGAGCAGGGCGGCGTCGTCGGGGTCGTGCAGGTAGGAGAGCAGGTGCACGCTGATGCCGCCCGCCCGGCAGGACAGCTCCGCCCCCCGGAGGAGCCCGACGCCGAACCGGGCCGCCGCGACCTCCGCCTCCGCCCAGCCGCGGGTGGTGTCGTGGTCGGTCAGCGCGACCAGCGTGAGCCCCGCCCGCGCCGCCGCCGCGACGAGGTCCGCCGGCGCGTCGGTGCCGTCCGACGCGACCGAGTGGGTGTGGAGGTCGGCGCGCACCCGGCCAGGGTATGCGGGCGGGGCGCGCGGGGCGGGCGGCGGGGGGCGCCGGCGGGTGGCGCGGGGCGGCGCGGGGCGCCGTCGGGGTGGGACGATGGTCGCCATGACCGACGAGACGACGCAGCCGCAGCCCACCGCGACCAGTGAGGGCGGGCCGCGCCGCCCGCCGGCCGAGGCCGTGGGCGCGCCCGCGGAGGACGTCGCCGCCCGCGGGGCGCAGCGGAGCCAGCGCCCCGACTCCACGGCGTTCCGCGCATTCATCGCGCAGGGCTGGGCGGACCGGCCCCGCGCGACCCCGGCGACCGGCCCCGCGGCGCCGTACGCGGCGGCGCGGCGCGAGCGCATCTCCGCACGCTTCCCGGGCGAGCGCCTCGTGATCCCCGCCGGCCCGCTGAAGACGCGGTCCAACGACACCGACTACCGCTTCCGCCCGCACTCGGCGTTCGCGCACCTCACGGGCCTCGGCACGGACCAGGAGCCCGACGCCGTCCTCGTGCTGCACCCCGACGGGCCCGACGGCGGCCACCACGCGGTCCTCTACTTCCGCCCCGCGGCCGGGCGGGACACGGAGGAGTTCTTCGCCGACGCGCGGTACGGCGAGTTCTGGGTGGGCCCGCGGCCCACGCTCGAGGACCTGGCCGTGCTCACCGGCATCGAGACCGCACCGCTCGCCGAGCTGCTCGACGCGCTCGCCAAGGACGTCGGCCCCGGCGGGGTGCGCGTGCGCGTGGTCCCCGGCGCCGACGACGGCGTGACGGCCGCCGTGGACGCCGCCCGCGCCGAGGCGATGGACGAGGAGGAGGCGGCCGCCGCCGACGCCGAGCTGCTCGAGGCCCTCGCCGAGCTGCGCCTCGTCAAGGACGAGTACGAGGTCGCGCAGATGCGCGAGGCCGTCGCGGCGACGATCGCGGGCTTCGAGGAGGTCGTGCGGAACCTGCGCCGCGCGACGCGGCACCGGCGGGGCGAGCGCGTCATCGAGGCGACGTTCGACGGCCACGCGCGCGAGGAGGGCAACGCCGTCGGCTACGAGACGATCGCGGCCGCCGGCGACCACGCGACCACCCTGCACTGGATCACCAACGACGGGGTCGTGCGCGAGGGCGACCTGGTGCTGCTCGACGCGGGCGTGGAGGTCGACTCCCTCTACACCGCCGACGTCACGCGGACCCTGCCCGTGTCCGGCCGGTTCACCGAGGTGCAGCGGCGGGTGTACCAGGCCGTGCTCGACGCCGCCGACGCCGCGTTCGCCGCCGCCCGCCCGGGCGCCCGGTTCCGCGACGTGCACGCCGCCGCGATGGAGGTCATCGCCGCGCGGCTCGAGGAGTGGGGCCTGCTGCCCTGCACCGCCGCCGAGTCGCTCGCGCCCGAGGGCCAGTACCACCGCCGCTGGATGGTGCACGGCACCTCGCACCACCTGGGCCTGGACGTGCACGACTGCGCGCACGCCCGGCGGGAGATGTACGTCGACGGCGTCATCGAGCCGGGGATGGTGTTCACCGTCGAGCCGGGGCTGTACTTCAAGTCGGACGACCTGACGGTCCCGGAGGAGTACCGCGGCATCGGCGTGCGGATCGAGGACGACGTGCTCATCACGGCGGACGGCAACGAGAACCTCACGGCCGCCCTGCCGCGCCGCCCGGACGACGTCGAGGCGTGGATGGCGCCGCTGCTCGGCGAGGGAGGCTGACACCGTGCCCGACGCCACCGGTCCCGTGCTGCCGGCCGACGCGCTGCGCCGGCTCGAGCCGCGCCCGCTGGTCGGCGAGGGCGTCGGGCTGCGGCCGTGGGCGCCGTCGGACGCCCCGCTGGTGGCGGCCGCGTTCGCGGACCCGGGGATCGCCGCCTGGCGCGCCCGCCAGCCGGACGAGCAGGACGACGACGCCGACGCCTGGGTGCGCCGGTGGGCCGAGCGGTGGGCGGCCGGGACCGACGCCGCGTGGGCGGTGACGGCGCCCGGGGACGACGCGGCCCAGGGGTACGTGGGTCTGCGGCGGATCCAGGCGTTCGACGGCTCGGCCGAGCTGTCGTACTGGATGCTGCCCGAGGCGCGCGGGGGCGGCCTGGCCCGGCGGGCCGCCGCCACCGCGACCGCCTGGGCGTTCGCCGAGCTGGGACTGCACCGGGTGTGGCTCGTGCACGCGGTGGCGAACGTGCGCGCGTGCGCCGTGGCCACGGGCGCGGGGTTCCGGGCCGAGGGGACGCTGCGCGGCTACCTGCGCGCGGACGCCGGCCGGGCCGACGCCCACCTGCACGCCCGCCTGCGCACCGACTGACCCGGGCCGCCGTCGGCCCCTCCCCTCGCCGAGGTCGACAGGCGACGCCGAGGTCGACAGCGCGGACCTGTCGACCTCGGCGTCCGCTGTCGACCTGGCGGGAACACCCCGGTCAGGGCTTGAGCCGGCCCGCCTCCTCCAGCGCGCGCCGCAGCAGCCACTCGACGTGCGCGTTGGTGCTGCGCAGCTCGTCGGCCGCCCACCGCGCGAGGGCGTCGTGCACCGCGGGGTCGAGGCGCAGGAGCATCGCCTTGCGCTCCCGCCCCCGGGCCGGCGGCGTCGCGGGCCCGGCCGGGCCGGGCGGGGTCCCCTCCTCCCCGCCCGGCCCCAGGGGTGCGCCGTCGGTCACTGGTACAGCGTCCCCGTGTTGACGACGGGCGTCGCCCGCGAGTCACCGCAGAGCACGACGAGCAGGTTCGACACCATCGCGGCCTTGCGCTCCTCGTCGAGGTCGACGACGTTCTCCTCCCGGAGCTGGTCGAGCGCCATCTGCACCATCCCGACGGCGCCCTCGACGATCCGGGACCGCGCCGCCACGACCGCCGCCGCCTGCTGCCGCTGCAGCATCGCCTGGGCGATCTCAGGCGCGTACGCGAGGTGGCTGATCCGCACCTCGAGGATCTCCAGGCCCGCCGCGACGACCCGCTCCGCCACCTCGTGCGCGAGCTCGAGCGAGATCCGGTCGGTGGAGCCGCGGAGGGACTCGGCGTCGTCGGCGGCGTCGTACGGGTAGGCGCCCGCGACGTGCCGGACCGCGGCCTCGGACTGGACGCGGATGAAGTTGTCGTACTCCTGGACGGCGAAGGTCGCCTTCGCGGTGTCGGCGACCTGCCAGACGACGATCGCCGCGATCTCCACCGGGTTGCCGGTGGCGTCGTTGACCTTGAGGTGCCCGGTCTCGAAGTTCCGCACCCGGACGGAGACCCGGCGGTGGGTGGTCAGCGGCGCCAGCCAGACGAGCCCGGTGGTCCGCACGGTGCCGACGTACCGGCCGAAGAACTGGACCACCTGCGTGGTGCCGGGCTGGACGATCGCGAGCGACGCACCGATCACCGTGGCGGCGAGCGCGGCGACGGCGCCCCCGATGCCGGCCGCGGTGCTGCCGGTGGCGTCGGCGGTGGCGAAGAGCCAGGCCGCGCCGGCGGCGAGGACGAGGAGGAGCGCGACGCCGAGGAAGCCGTTCGCGTGCCAGGCGCGGCGCTCGGCGATGTGCACCTCCGTGGCGTGGAGGCCGACCGGCCCGGCGGCCGGCTCGAGCTGGGGGTCGCGATCGACGACGGCGGTCATGAGGTGTCCTTCGGGTCCTGCGCGCGACTCTCGCGCGTCATCAAAGTGATATCACATTGATGACAGGCTGCGAAGGGGACCAACGGCCCGAGCGTGCACGATCGGGCCCCGGGCACGCGCCAGCACCGCCCGCCCGGGCGCCGAGGTCGACAGGCCGCGCCGAGGTCGACAGGCCCGACCTGTCGACCTCGGCCTCCGCTGTCGACCTCGCGAAGGGACGGGTGGAGGCGCGCGGCGCCGCGCAGCGGCGGGGGCGGGGGGTCAGGCGCCGGGGGGCGGCGGCGTCGTCGGGGGCTCCCCCGGGCCCGACGGCGGGGTGACCGGCCCGCCGGGGGGCGGCGGCGTCCCCGGCCCGTACCCGGGGCCCGACGGCGGAGGCGTCCCCGGCCCGTAGCCCGGTCCCGGATAGCCCGGCCCCGGACCCTGGCCCGGCCCGTACCCCGGCCCCGTGCCCGGGTACCCGGGCCCCGCCGCCGGCGGCACGACCGACCCGTGCCCCGAACCCGGCGTCCGCACGCCGCCGATCTCGGCGAGCAGGCCGCGGGCGCGGTGCGCGAGGTCGGGGGCGCACAGCAGCGCGTACGACGTGGCGACGATCTGGCTGGCCGACGTGAAGTCGCGCTTGCCGCCGGTCAGCGCGTAGGAGATGACCGAGAAGAGGATGCCGAAGGCCGCGCCGATGGCCATCGCGGGCAGGATCGGGAACAGGGCCTCGGTGCTGAAGATCGACAGCAGCAGCCCCACGAACAGGCCGAACCACGCGCCCGACAGGCCCCCGGCCAGCGCGACGCGCCCGTAGGTGAGCCGACCCGTGACGCGCTCGACCATGCGCAGGTCGGTCCCCACGATCGTCACGTTCTGGACCGGGAACTCCTTGTCCGCGAGGTGGTCGACCGCGCGCTGCGCCTCGAGGTAGGTGCCGTACGCGGCGACCAGCTCCCCCGTCGGCAGGGTCGGGACGCGGGGGACGCCGGCGGGCGTGCGGTTCATGGTCATGACCTCATCCTCCCCCGCGGCCCGCCCGAGCGCCACGCTGCCCCCCGCTCCGCGGACGCCTGCGGCCGGGCGTTCGGCGGGCCCACCGCGCCGAGCTCGAGGCGTGGCTCGCCGGGATCGAGGAGTCGCCCGCCGCCGGCCGCGGAGCCCGCCCGACGCACTCGGCGCGGCGCGGCCCTCGCACCCGCCCCGCAGGGCCCGCCCGGATACCCTGGCCAGGTGAGCAGCGTCGGGACCCGGGTGTTCGTCGCGCGCCTCGCCGGGACCGCGGTCTTCGATCCCATCGGTGACCAGGTCGGGCGGGTGCGCGACGTCGTCGTGCTGCTCCGGCCCAAGGGCGCCCCGCGCGCCGTCGGGCTGGTCGTGGAGGTCCCCGGCCGGCGCCGCGTGTTCCTCCCGCTCACGCGCGTGACCAGCATCGACCCGGGCCAGGTCATCATCACCGGCCTGCTCAACGTGCGCCGGTTCGAGCAGCGCCGCACGGAGACCCTCGCCATCGGCGAGCTGCTGGACCGCGAGGTCGAGCTCGTGGACGGCTCCGGCCGCGCCACGATCGTCGACCTGGCGATGGAGCAGCAGCGCACCGGCGACTGGCACGTCACGCAGCTCTTCCTGCGCCGCGTGGAGCACGGCGGTGGCCTCATCCGCCGGCGCCGCGGCGAGACCCTGCTCGTCGACGTCGCCGACGTGCGCAGCCTCGCGCCGACGGCGGGCGTGCAGGCCGCGGACCTCCTCCTCGCCGCGTACGAGGACCTCAAGCCGGCCGACCTCGCCGACGCGCTGCACGACCTCTCCGACACCCGCCGCCTCGAGGTCGCGGCGGCCCTCGACAACGAGCGCCTCGCCGACGTCCTCGAGGAGCTCCCCGAGGACGACCAGGTCGCCATCCTCACGGGCCTGGGCCCGGACCGCGCCGCGAACGTCCTCGACGTCATGCAGCCCGACGACGCCGCCGACCTCCTCGCCGAGCTGTCCACCGAGCAGGCGACCGAGCTCCTCGCGCTCATGGAGCCCGAGGAGGCCCGCGACGTCCGGCGCCTCCTCGAGTACGCGGAGGACACGGCCGGCGGCCTCATGACGACGGAGCCGGTGATCCTCGGCCCCGAGACGACGGTCGCGGCCGCGCTGGCGCACGTGCGCCGTCAGGACCTGCCGCCGGCGCTGGCGTCGATGGTCTTCGTGTGCCGGCCGCCGCTGGAGACGCCGACCGGCCGGTTCCTCGGGGCCGTGCACTTCCAGCGGCTGCTGCGGGAGGCTCCCCACGACCCGATCGGCGGGTTCGTGGACACCGAGATCGAGGCGGTCTCGCCCGACGCCGGGATGGGTCGGCTCACGCGGCTCCTCGCCACGTACAACCTGCTCGCCCTGCCGGTGCTCGATCCCGAGCGCCGGCTGCTCGGCGCGGTCTCCGTGGACGACCTGCTCGACCACCTATTGCCGACGGACTGGCGCGACGCGGACACCGAGGTGACGGACAAGGCGATGGAGGACGCGATGGGGGAGGTGGACCGTGGCTGACCGGCTCGACCAGCCGCGCGAGGTCCGCGGCTCCCTCCTGCCCCGCGTGCCGCGCCTCAGACCCGACACCCTCGGCCGCGCGTCGGAGGGGATCGCCCGGTTTCTCGGCACGCCGCGGTTCATCGTCTACCTCACGGTGTTCTGCGCGGCGTGGCTGGCGTGGAACTCGTGGGGCCCCGTGGACCTGCGCTTCGACAAGGCGGAGAACGGCTTCACGGCGCTGACGCTCATGCTGTCGCTGCAGGCGTCGTACGCCGCGCCGCTCATCCTGCTCGCGCAGAACCGCCAGGCCGACCGGGACCGCGTCGCGGCCGAGCAGGACCGCCAGCGCGCGGAGCGGTCCCTCGCGGACACCGAGTTCCTGGCGCGCGAGATCGCGGCGCTGCGGATCGCGATGGGCGACGTCGCGACCCGCGACTTCGTGCGGTCCGAGCTGCGCGACCTGCTGGAGGAGATCGTGCGCAGCCGCGACGAGGAGCCCGACGCCGAGCCGGAGCCTCCCGCCCGCGCCTGACCTCTCCCCCGCTTCTCCCCCGCCGCTCCCCGCAGAGTGGAACGAGATGCCGGCATCTCGTTCCACTTCGACGCCGCGGCCCTCGTTTCGTTCCACTCTGCGCGGGCGGTGGGGCGGTGGCGCGTGGTGGGTGGCGCGGTGGTGCGGTGACGGGGTACCCGGGCCGGGTCTACTGGGTGGCGTCGCGGAGCAGCGCGCGCAGGCGCTCGAGCACGGCCGCGTCCCCCGCGACCTCGAGCGCGGCTGCGTCGCCCCGGCCCCACAGCCAGCGGTCGAGGTCCCACGCGTGCCCCGCGACCGTGAGGTCCGCGCCCGACGGCGCACCCTCCTCGCCCGACGGCGCACCCTCCCCCGCGACCCGGCGCACGGCCGCCGCGTCGAGGTCGTGGTCCGTCCCGCTGGTCGGGCTGGTGCCGCGGAACCGCCCCAGCTCGAGCCGCCACGCGGCGTCGGCGTTCGTGCAGCGCACGTCGACGACGACGCCGTCCGGGGCGAACGTGCCCCAGGCGGGCGCGCCGTCGACGAACACCGACAGCACCTCGTCCACGCCGTCGGCCGCAAGCTCCACCGACGGGGGCCGCACGTCAAGGCCCGCCGTGAGCTCGGCGTCCACCCGGTGCACGAGCGCCTCGTGCGCCATCCGCCGCACCACCCACGCGCCGGTCCCGCCGTCGGGGTGCCAGGACCACACGGGCGCGTCGGCGGGCAGGTCGGCGAGCGCCGCGAGCAGCTCCGTCCCCGAGCGCGCGACGAGCGCCCGCAGCCCGGCGGCGTCGTCGGGCTGTGGCCGCTCGGGCGGCGGCACCGCCTCGCCGGCCTCGCCCGCGGCGACCCGGGCCCACGTGTGCTGCACCTCGCCGAGGTGCCAGAGCAGGTCCGCGGCGGTCCAGCCGTCGCACGAGGGCACGGGCGCGTCGAGCGGCACGTCGGCGAGCACCTGGAGGAACCGCTCCGACTCGCCCCGGATCGTCGCGAGGTACGCCGCCTGCTCCATCCCCGGAGCGTACGTGCCGCGCGGCCACCCGGCCCGGCCGTTCCCGCCCCGACCTGGCCCCGCCCCGACCCGGCCCCGCCCCGACCCGACCCGGACCGGACCCGACCCGGGTCCCAGGGGCCGTCCCGGAGGGGGCCCGGAGCGGCAACCTACGATGGGGACCATGGCAAACCCCACCGCTGCGCCCACGGTCGAGTCGGTCACCGCCGCGCTCGCCGGGGTCATCGACCCTGAGATCCGGCGCCCGATCACCGAGCTCGGCATGGTCCGCTCGGTCGAGGTGACCGACGGCGAGGAGGGGGCGCGCGTCGTCGTCGGCGTGGACCTGACGACGGCGGGGTGCCCGCTCAAGGACACCATCACCCGGGACGTGACCGCCGTCGTCTCGCGCCTCGAGGGCGTGGCGTCGGTCGAGGTCGCCATGGGCGTGATGAGCGACGAGCAGCGCAAGGCGCTGCGCACGCAGCTGCGCGGGTCGGCGGCGCCGGAGATCCCGTTCGCCAAGCCGGACTCGCTGACGCGGGTGTACGCGATCGCGTCGGGCAAGGGCGGGGTCGGCAAGTCCAGCGTGACGGCGAACCTCGCCGCGGCGATGGCGGCCTCGGGCCTCAAGGTCGGCGTCATCGACGCGGACATCTACGGCTTCTCGCTGCCGCGGATGCTCGGCGTCAGCCAGCAGCCCACCAAGGTCGACGACATGATCCTGCCGCCCGTCGCGCACGGGGTGAAGGTCATCTCGATCGGCATGTTCGTGCCGCAGGGCCGCGCGGTCGTCTGGCGCGGGCCGATGCTGCACCGGGCGCTCGAGCAGTTCCTCGCGGACGTGTACTGGGGCGACCTCGACGTGCTGCTGCTCGACCTGCCGCCCGGCACCGGGGACGTCGCGATCTCGGTCGCCCAGCTGCTGCCCAGCAGCGAGCTCGTCATCGTGACGACGCCGCAGGTCGCCGCCGCGGAGGTCGCCGAGCGCGCGGGCTCCATCGCGCTCCAGACGCGCCAGCACATCGTCGGCGTGGTGGAGAACATGTCGTGGCTCGAGCAGCCCGACGGCTCCCGTCTCGAGGTGTTCGGCTCGGGCGGCGGCGCGGCGGTCGCGGACAGCCTCTCCCGGGCGACCGGGACGGGCGTCGCGCTGCTCGGCCAGGTGCCGCTCGACGTCGCGCTCCGCGAGGCCGGCGACGGCGGGACCCCCGTGGTCCTCTCCGCGCCGGAGAGCCCCGCCGCCCGCGTGCTGTCGCACGTCGCGGCGTCGCTCGCGCACCGTTCGCGCGGCCTCGCCGGCCGGTCGCTCGGCCTGGAGCCCGTCCAGCGCTGAGCGCCAGGATCCGCCGACGACGGCGCCCCCTCCCCTGGTGCCGCGCCCGGCTAGCCTGGCCGCGGGAGGTCGCGGGAGGAGGCGATGCGGGTGCGTGCGGCGGCGGCGTGCGCGGCGGGCGTCCTCGCCGCGGCCCTGCTCGCCGGCTGCGGCCCGGGACAGGCGTCGCCCGGCGTCCCCGAGCCCCCCGACCCCGGCGACGTCGCCCCGAGCAACCCGCAGTGGGATGACGAGAGCCCGCTCGACGCGTACCTGCGGGAGGTGCTCGGCGAGTTCGAGTCGGACGACGCGTACGCCGACCCCCTGCGGGCGCCGGCCGAGGAGGCGGTCGCGGCGTGCATGGCGGAGGCGGGCTTCGAGTACCACCCCATGCTGGAGGAGCCGTCGTACGTGTCCGGCGGCTGGCGGGACCTCCCGCACACGGTCGAGGTCGCCGAGGAGTTCGGCTACGGCTTCTCGATCGAGGCGGAGGGCCGGGGTAACGGCACGGCCCGGTGGTCGGTGCCGAATCAGGAGGGCCAGGCCGAGCGGGCGAACCGCGAGTACAAGGAGTCGCTGTCACCCGCCGCGCGGGCGGAGTACGAGCGGGTGCTCCTCGGTGACCCGTTGGCCGTCCTGGAGGAGGGGTACGACGAGATGACCGACGGCGGCTGCTACACGCGTAGCTACGCCGAGATCTCGACGCTCATGTGGCCGACGGAGTTCGCCGCGGTGATCGATGCCATGGGTGAGATCTACGCCCAGGTGGAGAGTGATCCGCGGCTCGTCGATGCGCAGCGGGCGTGGACTCTGTGCATGGCCGATGCCGGCTACCCCGACCTGACGCAGCTCCGCGACGCGCAGTCCTTCGTGGACGGGCTGATCACCCGCTTCCTCGCCGAGAACGCCGACCGGATCGACAGGACGCTCGCCGAGTCCGAGTACGACGCGATCAGGGCGAGCGTCCCCGCGGAGCTCGCGGAGCTCCAGGCCGCCGAGCGGGCGGTCGCCGTCGCCGACGCGACGTGTCGCGAGGACTCCGGGTACACCCGCGTGGAACATGAGGTGACGCTCGAGTACGAGCAGGACCTCGTCGACAGGTACCGCGACGAGCTCGACGCCTGGGTCGCACAGGTCCGCGAGCGACAGTGATCTCCACCCTGGGGCGGAGCCGATCCGGGACCCCAGGACGATGACGCCGGGCCGACCGCGGACGTAGCGTGAGGTCGTCCACAGGGGGAGACGATGCCCGCCCGGCCCAGCCGCCCTACCGCCCGCGCGACCACCCGCGCCGTCGTCCGGAGAGTGCTGCCCGCCGCCGCCGTCGTCGCCCTGGCCCTCCCCCTCGCCGCCTGCACGGGCGACGACGAGCCGGAGCCCACCCCCACGCCGTCGGACGAGCCGGCCACGCCCCTCGAGACGCTCCTCGGCGACTACCTGAAGGAGTGGTCCGGGGAGGACGTGACGCGCCGCCTCACGGAGATGGAGGACCTCGTCGCGGTGTGCATGGCCGAGCAGGGCTTCGAGTACACGCCGGTGGACTACTCCGGGCTGGAGGTGGACCTCTCGGCCGGCCTCGACCTCGTCTACGGCAGCGAGGACTTCGCGCAGCAGTTCGGCTACGGCATCACGACGGACCCGTTCACGTCCGGCGGCGAGGAGGTCACCGACCCGAACGCCGAGTACGTCGCCGCGATGTCCGACGCCGAACGCGACGCCTACCTCACCGCCCTCCACGGCGAGGGCTGGGCCGACCCCGACCCGGCGGACGAGACCGTCGAGGGCTACGACTGGCAGACGGCGGGCTGCTCGGGGCGGGCGCAGCACGAGGTGGTCGCGACGGGCATCGAGGACGAGCAGTTCGCCGCCCTCCAGGAGGAGATGCTCCGCATGGCCGAGGCGGCCGACGGCGACCCCCGCCTCGCGCAGGCGAACACGGACTGGGCGGCCTGCATGCTCGACGCCGGCTACGACGGCCTCGCGAAGGTGGGCGACGGCGAGGCGGCGATCGCCGCCGAGGTCGAGGCCGCGCGGGCCGAGGTGTACGGCACGGCGGGCGGGTCGGCGACGCTCCCGACGGACCCCGGTGCCGCCGCCCGCGAGGCGCTCCGCCGGGGCCTGACGGAACCGTCGCTCGAGGCGGCCTTCGACGAGGCGGTCGCGGCGATCACCCCGCGCGAGATCGAGATGGCGGTGGCCGACGCCGGGTGCCGGGCGGAGACCGGCTACGACGACGTCAGGCGCTCCGTGGACACCCAGTACCAGCTGGCGTTCCTCGCCGAGCACGCCGACGAGATCCAGTCCTGGATGGCGGCCCTCGCCGCCGACCGCGAGGCCGACGAGTGAGCCGACAGGTGAGACGTCCTCGGTCGCGGCACAACGTCGGACGACCCTCGCGCGTCTACTCGGTCGGGGGCGCGTCACCACGGCCGACGGCGCGCCCCCACCACCGTGTCCGGATCGTGACCTCCCGCCCGGTGGTGCCGTGCCAGTTCGGCCCCACCGACGACACATGCA
>JAAZAC010000305.1 GCA_012514545.1 Actinomycetales bacterium
CCCCGGGCGCCCCGGCCGCACCCGGCGCGCGCCCACGCGCCGGCCCCCGCCGCCCCGTCGGGCCGGCCCCGCGCACCGGCACCGCCGCGCGCGCCCGCGCCGCCGCCCTCACCGGCCGCCCACCCCCCACCGCGCCGCGAAGCCGGGCCAGGCGTCGCCGGTCCGGAGAACCCCGTCGGGGTCGACGTCGAGCACCGGCGCCACGCCCCAGCGCCCGTCCGCGGTGGCCACGACCGCGGCCACCTGCGCGACGCGGCGCCGGCCCGCGTCGCGGCGCAGGTGGACCACCGCGTCGAGCGCGCTGACCGCCTGGGCAGCGACGGCCGCGGGCGTCATCGCGGCGAGCGAGCCGAGCGCCGCGAGCCGCGCCGGGACGTCGGCGGGCGCGTTCGCGTGCACCGTCGCGCAGCCGCCGTCGTGGCCCGTGTTGAGGGCCGTGAGCACCTCCCGGACCTCCGCGCCGCGGCACTCGCCCAGCACGATCCGGTCGGGGCGCATCCGCAGCGCGTGCCGGACGAGGTCCGCGAGCGTGACCTCGCCGGCGCCCTCGACGTTCGGCCGGCGGGCGACGAGGTGCACGACGTGCGGGTGGGCCGGCGCGAGCTCGACGGCCTCCTCGATGCACACGATCCGCTCGTGGCCCGGCACGAGCGAGAGCAGCGTGGCGAGCAGGGTCGTCTTGCCCGTGCCCGTGCCGCCGGAGACCAGCACGTTCGCGCGCCGCGCCACGAGGGCGGCCAGCACGTCCGCGACCCGCGGGTGCACCGTGCCGAGCGCGACGAGCTCGGCGAGGTCGAAGGCCCGGCGCCGGAGCGTCCGCAGGCTGATGAGCGGCCCCTCCGCCGCGACGGGCGGGAGCACCGCGTGCACGCGCGTGCCGCCCGGCAGCGAGGCGTCCGCGACGGGCGCGGCGTCGTCCAGGCGCTCCCCCGCCGCCGCGACCAGCCGGACCGCGAGCGCCCGGACGTCCCCGACGTCGAGCTCGACCGGCTCGAGCCCCCCGCCGCGGTCGACCCACACCGAGCGCGGCCCGTTGACGACGACGTCGCTCACCCCGGGCTCCGCGAGCAGCTCCTGCAGCGCGCCGGCGCCGGGCAGCCGGACCGGCGCCTCAGCCACCGGTCAGCCCCCGCGCGACGCGGGCCACGGCGCGCGCCAGCGGCGACCACGGCGCCACGGCCGGGCCGAGCCCGCGGTCCACCGCGCCGGCCACACGCCGGTCGTGCGGCAGGAGCCCCGCCACCGGCAGCCGCAGCGCCGCCCCGACCTGCGCGGGCGCCACGCGTCCGCCGCGCCGCCGCCGCAGCACGAGCGCGGCGCCGGGCCCCAGCGCGTCCGTCGCCGCGGCCGCCGCCGCGACGCCCAGCACGTCCTGCCCGGTGACCACGAGGACGCGCGCCGCGCGCACGAGGCCGGCGACGCCGTCGTCGGCGAGGGCGTGCCCCGGCACGTCGAGGACCACGAGGCGCCCGGCCTCGAGCAGCGCCTCGTGCACCGCGGCGACCGCGGCCGCGTCCGGCGCCACCGCCCGCCGGTCGGCGCCCAGCACCTCGACCCGTCCCCACCGGGGCAGGGCCGCCGCGAGGTCCGCGCCGTCGAGCGGCCCGCGGGCCGTCGCCAGGTCCGCCCAGCGCGGGCCCTCGCGCGCCTCGGTGCCGAGCAGCACCTCGACGCCGCCCCGCCGCACGTCGAGATCGAGGAGCGCGACGGGCCGCCCGCCCGCGGCGAGGCGGGCGGCGAGCAGCGCGGCGAGCGTCGTCGCCCCGACGCCCCCGGCCGCCCCGACCACCGCCACCGCCTGCCCGCGCACCGGCCTCCCTCCGTCCCGCCGAGGGTCGCCGCAGCCGCCCGCGGCCGCGGTCGCCGGCTCGCGCGCCCCGTGGACGACGACGCCGCCCGGGCTCCTGTGGACGTGCCCGCGCACCCGGGCACGCGCCCCGGGCACGCCCGCACCCCGCGCCCGCGGCGCCCGCCCGCCGACCCCCTCCGGCTAGGCTCCGACGTGGGACAGGCCGACGAGGGGAGGAGCCCGTGGCGGGCGCGGCGGCGTTCTTCGACCTGGACAAGACGATCATCGCCACGTCCTCGGTCACCGCCTTCTCCCGGCCCTTCTTCGCGGGCGGGCTCATCACGCGCCGCGAGGTGCTCCGCACCGCCTACGCGCAGTTCCTCTTCCTGCTCGGCCGCGCGGACACGGAGCAGACCGACCGGCTCCGCCAGTTCCTGTCCTCGATGGTCAAGGGCTGGGACGTCGCGCAGGTCTCCCAGATCGTCAACGAGACGCTCCACGAGCACATCGAGCCCACCGTCTACGCCGAGGCGATGGCCCTCATCGACGAGCACCACCTCGCGGGGCGCGACGTCGTCATCGTCTCGGCCTCCGGCGCCGAGGTCGTCGAGCCGATCGCGGCCATGCTCGGCGCGGACCACGTCATCGCGACCCGCATGGAGGTCGTCGACGGGCGGTACACGGGCGAGATCGCGTTCTACGCGTTCGGCGAGAACAAGGCGACGGCGGTGCGCGAGCTCGCGGAGGAGAAGGGCTACGACCTCGCCGCGAGCTACGCGTACTCCGACTCGATCACCGACGCCCCGATGCTCGACCTCGTGGGCCACGGGTTCGTCGTCAACCCCGACCGGTCCCTGCGCAAGGCCGCCGCGGAGCACGGCTGGGGCACGCTGACGTTCGTCAAGCCGGTCGCCCTGCGGCCGTCGTTCCCGCCGCCGCAGCGCAGCGTCCCGGCCCTCGCGATCGCCGTGGCCCTCGTCGTCGGCGTGGTCCTCCTGGCCCGCCGCCGACGCCGGCGCAGCGCCTGACGCGCGCCTCACCAGCACCGTCGCGGCGACTTCCGCATGGTGAGCCGCGACGTCCCGGCCACCGGGACGACGACGGGCCATCCCCGCAGGTCAGCGGCCCGCCCGGGTGAACCGGCGCGGTGCGCTTTCGCAACTCGTTCGGGTGGCGTACAAAGGAGGTACAACAGCAGAGCGGGGAGCGAGAACCCACGCGCGACCAGTCCTCGAAAGGACCTGCCGACCGGGCTCGCCCGTTGCGGCACTCATCGAGAGCGCCTGATACCTCGTCTCCCCCCTGCTGTCGACGGCGGCGTCCCGCACGGGGCGCCGTCGCCGTGTGCGCCTCAGGCGGGCGCGCCGCGCACGTACTGCGGCGGCCAGGGCGCGGGCCCGTCGGTCGCCACCGGGAGCCCCAGGTCGCGCGCGGCCCGCAGCGGCCAGGCGGCGTCGGCGAGCGCCGGCCGCCCGATCATGACGACGTCGGCCGACCCCTCCGCGAGCACCTGCTCGGCGAGGGTGCCGGTGTCGATCTGCCCGACCGCCGACGCCGGCAGGCCGGAGATCCGCCGCACGGTCCGGGCGAGCGGCACCTGGAAGCCGGGGCCCACGGGGGCCGTGGCCGGGACGTTGCCGCCGCTGGACACGTCGACGAGGTCGACCCCGAGCGGGCCGAGCCGGCGCGCGACCTCGCCGACCTCCTCCGGGGTGAGGCCGCCGGGCGACCAGTCCGTCGCGGAGAGGCGCACGAGCAGCGGTCGCTCCTCCGGCCAGGCCGCGCGAACGGCCGTCACGACCTCGAGCAGCAGCCGCGCGCGGTTGTCGAGGGACCCGCCGTACCCGTCGGTGCGCCGGTTGGACAGCGGCGAGAGGAACTGGTGCAGCAGGTAGCCGTGCGCGGCGTGCACCTCGACGGCGTCGAAGCCGGCCTCGGCGGCGCGGCGCGCGGCGTCGGCGAACGCGGCGACCACGCGGGCGATCCCGTCGGCGTCGAGCTCGGCGGGGGTCGCGAGGCCCTCGAACGGCACGGGCGACGGCGCCACGGTGGTCCACCCGCCGTCCTCGGGCGGCACGGTGCCCTGCACCGGCGACCACGGGTGGTACGTCGAGCCCTTGCGGCCCGCGTGCGCGAGCTGCACCGCGATCCGGGCGCCCCGGGCCTGCACGGCGGCGACGACCGGCCGCCACGCCTCCGTCTGGGCGTCGTCCCAGAGGCCGACGTCGCGCGGGGTGATGCGGCCCTCGGGCACGACGGCGGCCGCCTCCGTGAGGAGCAGGCCGAAGCCGCCCGACGCGCGGGCGGCGAAGTGGACGAGCTGCCACTGCCCGGGCAGTCCGTCGGTGGCGGAGTACTGGCACATCGGCGCCAGCCAGACGCGGTTGCGGGCCGTCATGCCGCGCAGGGTGATCGGGGCGAAGAGCAGCGACGTCACGCACACACTCTCGGGCACGACGCGGCCCGCGTCGCCCGCCCTTCGTCCCAGGACGCGCCGCCCCGGGCGGGGCGCCCGGTTCGTCCCGGGCCGTACCCCTCGTCCCCCGTCGCCCGACGACGCTAGGTTGTGGCGCAGGCCACATCGAGGGAGGCGCACATGTCCACCACGCCCCGCGACGGCGACGACGACCGCCCTGCCGACGAGCAGGCCACCGACCGACCGGCCGCGGACCGACCGGCCACTGATCTCCCCGGCACTGATCTCCCCGACGCCGAGCCGGCCCCGGCCGACGCACCACCGGCGCCCGAGCCGGTCGCCGAGCGACCCGCGGACCCCGTGCCCGAGCCGGCACCCGCGCCGAGGCCCGAGCCGATCGCGCCGGAGCCCGAGCCCGAGCCGGCACCCGAGCCGAGACCCGAGCCGATCCCGCCCGCGCCCGAGGCCACCCCGAGGCCCGAGCCCGCCCCGGTCGAGCCCCCGGCACAGGCCGCGGTGCCGCCGCCCCCGTCGCGGCCCACGACCACGTGGCAGCCCGGCCCGCCGCCGGCCGAGTCCGGTCCCGCCGTGCCACCCCCGGGCGCGGGTCAGCACGCCGCCCCGCGCCCGTACCCGCCGACCCTCGGCGAGCGCACGACGCCCACGACGCCGTTCCCGCCCGGCCCCGCCCCGGCCGCCGAGCCCTCCCCGACCACGGGGCCGACCCCGACCACGGGCCCGGCGGTGCACCCGCCCGCGGGCACCCCGGTGGCCGGCCCCGCGCCGGTCCTCAGCCGCCGCGACGTCGTCGAGGCCCCGCGCAGGCCCGGAGCAGGCCGCCACGTGCTCGCCGGGCTGCTCGGGCTGCTGCTCACGCCCGTCGGCCTGCTCCTCGTCGGCGTGGGCATCGCCCGGCTCGGCGACATCGCCGGCACCGGCGAGGGCACGGACGTCCTGGGCCTCAGCCTCCTGCTCCTCGGCGCCCTCCTGCTGGGAGCGATCGCGCTGCTCGGGGCCTGGAGCCCGGCGCTGCCGCTCGTCGGCGGCGTCGTCTGGGGCCTCGGGCTCGGCACGGCCTACCTCGCGGCGCCCGGCGTCATGGAGGACACGGCGGAGTCGATGACCGCGGACGGCACCGTCCCCGCGTCCGTCGAGCAGCTCGCGGAGGCCGCGATGAGCGGCTACCTGGCCGTCGTCGGCATCCTGCTCGTCGCGGCCGGCCTCGCCGCGGCGGTGGCCCGGCGCCGCGGCCGCGTCTTCGGCGGCCAGCAGGCCCTGTACGAGCGCGCGCAGGCCGAGCGGGCGACCGCGCAGGCCGAGCGCGCCGTCGCCCAGGAGACCGCGCGGGGCGCCGCGCCGGACGGCCCGCGGGGGTAGGCCGGGAGACGGGACGCGGATAGGACGAAGGTCCCGGGCGCAGCTATAGTCCGCAGAGCACCGGTCCGGCCCGGACTTCCGGGCAGCCCACGGGCCGTGCCCGCACCGCCGATGCTGCGCCGGAGGCACTGTGACCAGCGAGACGCCCGGGGTGTCCACCCCGCTGGAGAACCTGCTCGCCGAGGACCGGAGGTTCCCGCCCCCACCCGAGTTCGCCGCGCAGGCGAACGTCGGCCCGGACCTCTACGACCGCGCCGCCGCGGACCGGCTCGGGTTCTGGGCCGAGCAGGCGCGCAGCCTGGTCTCGTGGACCACGCCGTTCTCCGAGGTGCTCGACTGGTCGAACGCCCCCGTCGCGCGGTGGTTCGCCGACGGCACGCTCAACGCCTGCTACAACGCGGTCGACCGGCACGTCGAGGCCGGCCACGGCGACCGGGTCGCGTTCCACTTCGAGGGCGAGCCCGGCGACCGGCGGACGGTCACGTACGCCGACCTGCTCCGCGAGGTCTCCAGGGCCGCCAACGCGCTGGCCGCCCTCGGCGTCGGCAAGGGCGACCGGGTCGCGATCTACCTGCCGATGATCCCCGAGGCCGTCGTGGCGATGCTGGCGTGCGCGCGCATCGGCGCCGTGCACTCGGTCGTCTTCGGGGGCTTCTCCGCGGAGGCCCTGCGGTCGCGGATCGCCGACGCGTCCGCCGTCGTCGTCATCACCGCCGACGGCGGCCACCGCCGGGGCAGCCCGTCGGCCCTCAAGCCGGCCGTCGACGCCGCGCTCGAGGGCGAGACCACCGTGCGCAACGTGCTCGTGGTGCGCCGCACCGGCCAGGACGTCGCGTGGACGCCGGGCCGCGACGTGTGGTGGCACGAGGCGCTCGAGGCCGCCTCCGCCGAGCACACGCCCGTCCCGGTCGAGGCCGAGCACCCGCTGTTCATCCTGTACACCTCGGGCACCACCGGGAAGCCGAAGGGCATCTTCCACACCACCGGCGGCTACCTCGTGCAGACGGCGTACACGCACCGCGCGGTGTTCGACCTCAAGCCCGAGCGGGACGTCTTCTGGTGCACCGCCGACATCGGCTGGGTCACCGGGCACAGCTACGTCGTCTACGGCCCGATGACGAACGGCGCCACGCAGGTGCTGTACGAGGGCACCCCCGACACCCCGCACAAGGGCCGCTGGTGGGAGCTCGTCCAGCGCTACGGCGTGACGATCCTCTACACGGCGCCGACGGCGATCCGCACCTTCATGAAGTGGGGCGCCGAGGTGCCGGGCCAGTTCGACCTGTCCTCGCTGCGGCTGCTCGGCAGCGTGGGCGAGCCGATCAACCCCGAGGCCTGGGTCTGGTACCGGCGGACCATCGGCGGCGACCGCACGCCCGTCGTCGACACGTGGTGGCAGACCGAGACCGGCGCGATCATGATCAGCCCCCTGCCCGGTGTCACCGCGGCCAAGCCGGGCTCGGCGATGCGCCCGCTGCCCGGCATCGGCGCCGAGGTCGTCGACGAGGTCGGCGACCCCGTGCCGAACGGCTCGGGCGGCTACCTCGTGCTCACGGAGCCGTGGCCGTCGATGCTCCGCGGGATCTGGGGCGACCACGACCGCTACGTCGACACCTACTGGTCGCGGTTCGACGGCCGGTACTTCGCCGGCGACGGGGCGAAGAAGGACGCCGACGGCGACATCTGGCTGCTCGGGCGCGTGGACGACGTCATGAACGTCTCCGGCCACCGGCTCTCGACGACGGAGATCGAGTCCGCGCTCGTGTCGCACCCGATGGTCGCGGAGGCGGCCGTCGTCGGAGCGAGCGACGAGACCACCGGCCAGGCCGTCGTCGCGTTCGTCATCCTGCGCCAGGA
>JAAZAC010000047.1 GCA_012514545.1 Actinomycetales bacterium
CTGTCGACCCGGCTGCGCGACGCGATCGTGCTGTGGACGGGCCGGCCGGGCGCCGCGATGGGCGACGTCCTCCCGCACGACCGCCGCGCCCTCAACGGGCTCGCCCGCATGCTCGGCTACCCGCCGGCGTCGGGCGGCGAGCTCGAGGAGCGCTACCTGCGCTCCGGCCGACGCGCCCGGGCCGTCATGGAGC
Organism: Actinomycetales bacterium; assembly: GCA_012514545.1. GTDB lineage: Bacteria > Actinomycetota > Actinomycetes > Actinomycetales > Cellulomonadaceae > Actinotalea. The sequence goes on from JAAZAC010000047.1 coordinate 194, forward strand.
GGGTCTTCTACGGCTAGGGCCTCCTGGAGGCCGTCGGCTCCGCCGGCGCCGCCGGGAGCTCAGAGGCCGCGCTTGCGGCCCTCGATCTTCGGGCAGGTCCCCGTGACGACGCCGAGCCCCGCCGCCCGGGCACGTTCCGCCGCCTCGTCGTCGACGACGTCGAGCTGGAACCAGACGGCCTTCGCGCCGACGGCGATCGCCTCGTCGACGATGGCACCGGCCCGGCTGGAGTTGACGAACAGGTCGACGACGTCGATCGGGCCGGGCACGTCGGAGAGCCGGGCGTAGCCGCGCTCGCCGTGCACGGTCTCGGCGCGCGGGTGCACCGGCACGATCGTGTGCCCGAGCGCCTGGAGGTACGCCGCGACCCCGTACGCGGGCCGGTGCTCGTTCGTCGACAGGCCGACCACCGCCCAGCGGCCGGGCAGGGTGAGCAGCCGGTCGATGAGGACGGCGTCGTCGTCGTGCATACGTCCAGGGAAGCACGCGGGACGGGCCGTTGCCCTCGGACCTCCGGCCCACGCTGCCCGCGGCACACCCCACCCCTGCGCAGAGTGGAACGATCTGCTGGCATCTCGTTCCACTCTGGGTGCCACCGCCTCGTTTCGTTCCACTCCGCGGGGTGGGCGGGGCGGAGAGGGCGGGGCGGGGTGGGCGGCGCGGCTCAGCGGTCGAGCAGGTCGCCGTCGTCCTCGAGGCGGCGGACGACCTCGTCGGGGGAGAGCTGCCTCATGCCCGGGCCCACCTCGTCCCACGAGCGCGGGGCGGCGACGGCGGGCTGCTCCCGCCCCCGCAGCGAGTAGGGCGTGATCGTCGTCTTGGCGGGGTGGTTCTGCGACCAGTCGATGAGCACCTTGCCCGGCCGCAGCGCGCGCTTCTGCGTGGCGAGGATGCCCGCGTCGCGCGCGGCCAGCTCCTCGGCGACGTTGCGTGCGTAGTCGCGGACCTGCATCGCGGTGAGCGACCCGTCGAGCGGGGCGTAGAGCTGCATGCCCTTGCTGCCGCTCGTCACGGGGTAGGTGGTCGTGAGCCCGTCCTCGGCGAGGCGGTCGGCGACGAGGCGGGCGACGCGCGCGCACTCGTCGAGGCCCGCGGGCGGTCCGGGGTCGAGGTCCACGACGAGCCGGTCCGGGTTCTGCGGGCGCCCGTCGCGCACGCGCCACTGCGGCGTGTGCAGCTCGAGCGCACTGCCGTTCGCCGCCCAGACGAGCGAGGGCAGGTCGTCGAGGAACGGGAAGTCGACGATCGTGCCCTCGTCGTCGTCGCCGTCGCCCTCCGCGCCGCCCGGGCTCGCCGGCAGGCGCTGGTGGCGCACCCACTCGGGCGCCCCGCTCGGCAGGTTCTTCTCGAAGAAGCGCTCGCCGCCCACGCCCTCCGGCCAGCGGATCCGCGTGACGGGCCGGTCGGCGAGCTGCCGCAGGAGGGCCGGCGCCACGGCCGTGTAGTAGGCGATGACCTCGGCCTTCGTCATCCCCGTCGGGTAGAGCACGCGGTCGAGGGACGTGAGCCGCACACGGCGGCCCTCGACGTCGACCCACTGGACCTTGCCCGACGGCGTCACGGGGCCTCCCACGGGTCGATCGGCACGTCCGTCCGCAGGGCGCGGACGGCGGGCTGGCGCAGGCGCCCGCTGCCCAGCCGCTGGAGGTAGGCGACGTCGACGCCGACGCGCGGTTCGCACCACGTGACGCCCCGTGCGTCGGCCGCGGGGACGGGCTCGGCGAGCGGCGAGGCGGCGCGCGTCAGCCCGGCGAGCGCGCGGGCGAGGTCCTCGCCCCGCCGCCCGCCCAGCCCGCTGCCGGCCCGGCCGAGGTAGCGCCAGCGGCCGTCGGCGTCGGGCGCGCCGAGGAGGACGGCGCCCAGGCGACCGACCCCTGCCACGGCGGCCCGGCCCGCCTCCCGCGCGCCCTCCGGCCGCCAGCCGACGACGGCGGCCACCCGCGTGGCGCGGTGGGCCGCCTTCACCCAGTCCGCCGACCGCCGCCCGGGCTGGTAGGTCGAGGAGCGCCGCTTGGCGACCACGCCCTCGAGCCCGTGCTCGCGCGTGACGTCCCACAGCGGGTCGAGGTCGGGGTAGACGGGCGAGAGCTGCACGCGGTCGGGCAGCGGCAGGGCCTCGAGCAGCGCACGCCGCTCGTCGAGCGGCCGCCGGGTGACGTCCGTGCCGTCGAGCACGAGGACGTCGAACGCGACGAACGTCACGGGGGACCGGGCGGCGAGGCGCCGGGCGCGGGCGGCGTCGCGCACGTGCATGCGCTCGGCGAGGGCCTCGAAGCTCGGCACGGAGCCCGCGAGGACCACGATCTCGCCGTCGACGACGGCCCCCGGCCACGCCGCGAGACCGGCCAGCTCCGGGTAGGCGACCGTGACGTCCGAGCCCGACCGGGCGCGCAGCCGCAGGGTGCCGGACGTGGTGTCGGCGAGGGCACGGACGCCGTCCCACTTGACCTCGTAGCGCCAGTCAGGGCCACGGGGGATGTCGGGTTTATCGGCCGCTCGGGTAGCCAGCATGGGCCGCACGGGTCCATATTGCCTGGTAGGGGGACCGGCGGCACCCGCGGCCGGGTCGACGCCGCGCGCGACGGGACGCCGGCCGAGGAGGAGACGGGATGCGAGCGATCTGGAAGGGTGCGGTCGCCTTCGGGCTGGTCAACGTGCCCGTGAAGGTGTACGCCGCCACAGGCGAGCACAACGTGACCCTGCACCAGGTCCACCGCGAGGACGGCGGCCGGATCCGCTACAAGAAGGTCTGCAGCATCGACGGCGAGGAGGTCCCGTACGACCAGATCGCCAAGGGCTACGAGACCGACGACGGCCGCATGGTCGTGCTCACGGACGAGGACCTCGCCCAGCTCCCGCTGGCGACCGAGCGTGAGATCGCCGTCGAGGAGTTCGTGCCCGCCGACCAGGTCGACCCGATCATGCTGGGCCGCACCTACTACCTCGAGCCGGAGAAGAACGCCGCGAAGCCGTACGCCCTCCTGCGAGAGGCGCTGCAGCAGACCGACCGCATGGCGGTGGTGAAGGTCGCGCTGCGCCAGCGCGAGACGATGGCGGTGCTGCGGGTGCGCGGCAAGGTCATCTGCCTGCAGACCCTGCTGTGGCCCGACGAGATCCGCGAGGCGGACTTCCCGGTGCTCGACGCGGAGGTCACGGTGCGCCCGCAGGAGGCGAAGATGGCCGCCTCCCTCGTGGAGTCGCTGGCCGCGGACTTCGACCCGTCGGACTTCACCGACTCCTACGCCGAGGCGATGGAGGCGCTCATCGAGGCGAAGGTCAGCTCGGGCGCGACGGTGTCCCTGCCGACGCCGGCCGGCGAGGAGGCCGCCGAGGGCGGCGAGGTCGTCGACCTGCTCTCGGCGCTGCAGCGCAGCGTCGAGCGGGCGCGCAAGGCGCGCGGCGGGGCCGACGACGACGGCGAGGCGGCCGACGGTGCCGACGGCGGCAAGAAGCCCCGCGCCGGGGGCAAGGGCCGCGCCGCGGCGAAGGACGAGGCCACGCCGGCGGCGTCGTCGCGCGCGAAGGCCGGCGGCGGCAAGGCCGACGCGGACAAGCCCGCGAAGAAGGCGACGCGGCGCCGCGCGTCGTGACCCGTGGCACCCGAGGGACCCGTGGCGGGTGAGGGGAGCGGCCGGGCCGGTCCGCGCGCGGACCGCGAGGTGACGCGGCACGACGTCGTGCGCGCGCTGCACCGGATCGCGCAGCTCCTCGAGCGGCAGGGCGAGGCGCGCTACCGCTCGCGCGCGTACCGGCGCTCGGGCGACGTCCTGGCCGCCCTGCCCGACGACGAGTGGCGGGCCCGGGCGCGCGAGGGCCGGTTCCGCGACCTGCCCGGCGTGGGCGAGAGCACCGCGGCGGTCGTCGCCGCCGTGCTCGCGGGCGAGGTGCCGCCGCAGCTCCAGGGCGTGGTGGGGCCGCAGGAGGCGGCGACGGAGGCGGGCCGCGCCCTGCGGGCCGCGATCCGCGGGGACCTGCACGCGCACACGGACGCGTCCGACGGCGTCGCCCCCCTCGACGTCATGGCGCGCGCGGGCGTGGAGGCGGGCCACGAGTACCTCGCGATCACCGACCACTCGCCGCGCCTGACGGTCGCCAACGGGCTGTCGCCCGAGCGGCTGCGGGCGCAGATCGAGCAGATCGACCGGGCGAACGAGGGGTTGGCGCCGTTCCGGCTGCTGCGGGGCATCGAGGTGGACATCCTCGACGACGGCACGCTCGACCAGGAGCCCGAGCTGCTGGGCCGGCTCGACGTGGTGGTCGCGTCCGTGCACTCCAGGCTGCGCATGGACCGCGCCGCGATGACCCGGCGGATGGTCGCGGCCGTCGAGCAGCCGTGGACCGACGTGCTCGGGCACTGCACGGGCCGCAAGGTGCGCGGGCGCGAGCGGCCGCAGAGCGAGTTCGACCCCGAGGCGGTGTTCGCCGCGTGCGCGCGGCACGGCGTCGCGGTCGAGGTCAACTGCCAGCCCGAGCGCCAGGATCCGCCCGACGAGCTCATCGACGCCGCCGCGGCCGCCGGGTGCCTGTTCAGCATCGACACGGACGCCCATGCGCCGGGCGAGCTCGACTGGCTCGTGGACGGCTGCGACCGGCTGGCGGCGCGGGGCGTCCCGGCGGACCGCGTGGTCACGACGTGGCCGGTGGAGCGCCTGCTGGAGTGGTCGTCGCGGCGTGCCTGACGCCGCCGCGGAGTACCGTCGTAGGCATGGCAGCGCGGCCACGCGACTGGATGGTCGAGGTCGAGCTGGTCGAGGACGACGAGGACGTCTCGTCGGCCCCCTCGGCCACGCCCGGCCGGTCGTCGCGCGCCCTCGGGAGCCCGGACGCGACCGCCGACGACGCGGACGGCCGCGCCCAGCACGTCCACCGGGCCGTCCGCTGGGCGACGGCCGGCGTCGCCGTCGCCGTGCTGACGGGCGCGATCGTGCTGGCCGAGCGCGGCCAGGGGGCCGACACGATGATCATCGGGCCCCTTGCGGAGCCGTTCACCGAGGCGTGGGCCACCCCGGCCGACGAGGTGCAGGCGGTGGTCGGCGACGTCGTCGTCGTGCGGTCCGTGGCGTCGACGACGCCGGCGCTGCGGGGGCTCGACGCCGCCACGGGCGAGACGCTGTGGTCGGTGCCGCTGAACGTCCGGGGCCCGGCCGACACGTGCGCCGCGGGCGTCACGCTCGACCCGCCCACGGCCTGGTGCTGGCGGGAGCGGCACTGGGTGGAGGGCCCGCCCGGTCGCTACACCCTCAGCCAGGAGGCGCTCGTCGGGATCGACGTGGCGAACGGGCAGGTCGTCACGGAGCTCGAGATGACCGCGCCGTCGGCCGGCCAGGTGGCCGTCGGCGACGACCTCGTCATGGGCATGCGGACCGAGTCGCTGCTCACGGTCATGCGGGTGGAGCCGCACTCGTGGCGCGTGTCCTGGTCGACGAACGTGCCGCTCCTCCCGCGGACCGGCGGCGGTCTCTACCGCGCGAACCTCGACGTGCGCGGCGACGTCGTCGTCGTGCGCGGGCCGACGACGGCGGTGCTCGACGTCGAGGACGGCCGCCTCCTGGCGAGGTGGGACCCGCCGACGGAGCTCGTCAACGCCTCGTTCGACGGCGCGGACGTCGCCGTGGCGGAGGGCGGCTTCGCGGCCTGGTCGCTCGAGGTCGACGGTCAGCGGGACGCCAAGGGCACGTGGTACGACGCGGACGGCCGGCCCGTCGTCGAGATCGAGGGCCGGCTGGCCGAGCCCGCGGTGTCCGACGGCTCCGTGCCGCGCGTCCTGCTCGTCACGCCGGACGGGGGCCGGACGCTCGCCGGCGTCGACACGACGAGCGGAGCCACCCTGTGGACCACGCCCCTCGAGGAGGGCGAGGTGGTCGCGCGGCACGACGGCGCGGTGCTGCTGACCCAGGGCCGCGCCCTGCGCTCGATCGAGGTGCTCACGGGCCTCGAGCGCTGGGCCCGCGAGGTGGACGGGCTCCGTGCCTCGCTCACCGCGCTGAGCGACGGGCACACGGTCGTCGTGACGAGCCTGCGCGACCACGAGTGGACCCTCGACGCGTTCCGGGTCACCGACGGCGAGCCGCTCTGGTTCACGCGCGTGCCCGGCACCCGGGAGGTCTCGATCGTCACGATGCCGCCGGAGCTCGCCGTCGTCGCGGACCGCCCCGTCGTGTGGGTGGGCCGGACGCTCGTCTGGCTCGACTGACCGCTCCGGCCCGCCCTGGGCACGACCTGGTCACGGTCCGGTCTCGGCGCGCCGCCGTCGTCGTCGAACGCGGCATGATGCCTGCGGGGGAGCGCCCACGGATCGACGAGGAGGCGGAATGCGGTACGGGAGAGGGCGCTCGGGTGCGTGCGCGGCGGTCACGGCCTGCGTCGCGCTGGCGCTGGCGGCCTGCGGCGGGGGCGGGGAGGAGGCGGCGGCGCCCACCCCGGAGGGCGAGCCGGTCCCGTCCATCCACGACGACCACACGCCGCTGCGCGACCTCGCGCCGGAGGGCGTCGTCATCGGCGCCGCGGCGGCGGGCGGCGGGCACTTCGGCAGCGGGCGCGACCCGTTCGACGTGGACGAGGAGTACCGGGAGGTGCTCGCGGCCGAGTTCAGCTCGGTGACGCCGGAGAACCAGCTCAAGTGGGAGTACGTCCACCCGGCCCCCGACGAGTACGACTTCGCCGCGGCCGACGCGATCGTGGAGTTCGCCGAGGAGCACGGCATGGCCGTGCGCGGGCACACGCTGGTCTGGCACAGCCAGAACCCGGCGTGGCTCGAGAACGGCGACTACACGCCCGACGAGCTGCGGGCGATCCTCGAGGACCACATCACGACGGTCGTCGGGCGGTACGCCGGGCGCATCCAGCAGTGGGACGTCGTCAACGAGGTGCTCGACGACGGCGGCCACCTGCGCCGCGAGGAGAACATCTGGGTGCGCGAGCTGGGCCCGGAGATCATCGCCGACGCGTTCCGCTGGGCGCACGAGGCGGACCCGGACGCGCTGCTGTTCCTCAACGACTACAACGCCGAGTCGGTCAACGCGAAGACGAACGGCTACGTCATGCTCGTGGAGGACCTGCTCGCCGAGGGCGTACCGGTGCACGGGTTCGGCGCGCAGGGGCACCTCAGCCTCGAGTACGGCTCGCCCGGCGACGGCGTGCGGGAGAGCCTGCAGCGGTTCGCCGACCTCGGGCTGGCCACCGCGATCACCGAGCTCGACGTACGCATCGAGCTCGACGGCGGCGAGGCCGGCGTCGAGGACCTCGCGCGCCAGGCCGACTACTACCGCGACGTCATCGAGGGCTGCCTCGCCGTCGAGGGCTGCAGCTCGATCACCCTGTGGGGCTTCACCGACAGGTACTCGTGGGTGCCGTCGTGGTTCGACGGCATGGGTGCCGCCACCGTGCTCACCGAGGACATGGGGATCAAGCCGGCGTACGACGCGATCGCCGAGGCCCTGGGCGGCTGACGGCGCACGGCACGTGGCCCCCGACGGCGGCCGGTCGCCGTCGGGGGCCTGGCGTGCGTGCGCTTGGCGGCCGCTTCGGCGCGTGATGCGCGCGCCGGGGCCGGCCGCGCCACGCAGTCGGCGCGCGGGAGTTGTGGCGAAGATGCGGCACCCCGGCCGCCACGCGGGCGGCCGGGGTGCCGTCGTCCCAGGTCAGCGGCTCACGGACACCTCCGCGAGCCCCGACGATCAGACGTCGTAGTACAGCTCGAACTCGTGCGGGTGCGGCCGCAGGCGCACCGGGTCGATCTCGTGCGTCCGCTTGTAGTCGATCCACGTCTCGATGAGGTCCGGGGTGAAGACGTTGCCCTCGGTGAGGTAGTCGTGGTCCGCCTCGAGCGCGGCCAGCACCTCCGGCAGCGACGACGGGACCTGCTGGATCGTTGCGTGCTCCTCCGGGGGCAGCTCGTACAGGTCCTTGTCGATCGGCTCCGGCGGCTCGATCTTGTTGCGGATGCCGTCGAGGCCGGCCATGAGCATCGCGGAGAACGCCAGGTACGGGTTGCTCGACGGGTCGGGCACGCGGAACTCGATGCGCTTGGCCTTCGGGTTCGAGCCGGTCACCGGGATGCGCACGCACGCGGAGCGGTTCCGCGCCGAGTACACGAGGTTGACCGGGGCCTCGAAGCCCGGGACCAGGCGGTGGTAGCTGTTCAGCGTCGGGTTGGTGAACGCGAGCAGCGACGGCGCGTGCGCCAGCAGGCCGCCGATGTACCAGCGCGCCGTGTCCGACAGCCCGCCGTAGCCCTTCTCGTCGTAGAACAGCGGCTCGCCGCCCTTCCACAGCGACTGGTGGCAGTGCATGCCCGAGCCGTTGTCGCC
>JAAZAC010000048.1 GCA_012514545.1 Actinomycetales bacterium
GTCGCGCCGCAGCGCGGGCACTTCGTCAGGCCGTCCGTCGCGCCGACGTCGGTGCGCACGACGCGCGGGCCGTCGCCCTGGTCGTCGGGCGGCGGGGGCGGGGGCGGCTCCGTCCCCGGGGGCGCCGTCGTCCCCGCGGCGTCCGTCGCCATCGGGGGCGCGGGAGGCGGCGGAGGCGGCGGCGGAGGAGGCAGCGGGACGGCCCCCGCCGCCGCCGGCTGGGGCGGCGGTGGGGGCGGCATCGAGCCCGGGCCGGGAGGCGGGGGAACGGTGCTCACGACGTCAGAGCCCGAGGAGCTTGCTCTTCGCGGCGTCGTAGTCGGCCTGCGTGATGAGCCCCTGGTCGAGCATCGTCTTCAGCTGGGTCAGCTTGGCGACCGGGTCGTCCGCGGCCGGCGCCGCCGGGGCGGCCGGCGCGGCCCCGCCCTCACCCGCGGGCGCGGGCGGCGGGGGCGGCGGCGTCTGCCCGGCGGCCGGGCCCCCCGCACCCCCGGCCGGGGGCACCGGCTGCTGCAGGCCGCTCACGGCACCGCCCGCGGCGCCCATGCCCAGGCCGAGGAACGCGAGGTTCGCACCGCCGGCGCCGCCGGGGTTCTCGCCCGCGGCCTGGATGCCGCGGGCCGCCGCCTGCTGCAGGAAGGCGTTGCCGCGGGCGCCGCCGAGGGCGTCGGCCTTCTTGACGTCGCTGAGCAGGGCGCGGGTGTCCTCGTCGTACTCGATCGCCTGGAGGGCGACCTTGACGATCTGCAGGCCGCGGTCCGTCGTCCAGCGGTAGTTGGTCTCGACCGCCGCCGAGAGCGACTGCGCGAAGCCCACGGAGTCGGACTGGATCCGCGTGATCCGGTTCCCCTGGCTCGGGTCGTTCGTGTAGAGCGAGAAGGCCTGGGCGAGCGAGCCGACGACCTCGTTGAAGAGCTGGGTCGCGGCGTCGTTGTCGAAGTCGGTGAAGTCGAAGACCCGCGGCGACGCGCTGTAGTACGTCAGCGGCACGAACTGCTTGACGAAGAGGATCGGGTCGACGATCCGCAGCGTGTACGTGCCGCGCGTGATCGCGCCGACCTGCGCGCCCAGGTACGCGTCGTCCCAGTAGATCTCGGACTGCGTGCCGAACCGGTTGTTCGGGATCTCCTTGAGGTTGACGTAGAACGCGAGCTGCTGGCTGCCCGGCTGCCCGCCGAACTTGAAGCGTTCCCAGGACGTCTGGATGGTCGAGGCGAGGATCCCGTCACCGGCGAACACCGAGCGCGAGTTCGGGTCGTCCGACGCCCAGATGTACCCGCCCGGCTCCGCGGCGATCGCGGTGAGCTGCCCGTCCTGGAACGTCAGCAGGCCGTATCCCTCCGGCACGATGATGCGGCTGCCGTTGGTGATGATGTGCTCCGAGCCGCGCACGTTCGAGCCCCGGCCGGCGTTCTGCCCCTGCGGCACCGCCGGGAAGAGGGCCGCCGTCGGCGCGAGCCCGGCGGGCGGCGTGAGGAAGTCCTTCCACTGGTCGGCGAACGTCCCGCCGAGCGCTCCCACGAATGCCTGGATGAGTCCCACTGTCGCCTCCGTGACTTAGTGGTGGCGTCCGGGGCGGGCGGTCGTCGCGCGGGGCCGTGGATGCGGCGTCGCGGACGGCCGGTCGCACGGGCCCGGCGCTCCGGTCCGGGTCGCCCGAACGTGGTCAGGTCGCTGACCAGGTTCGCCGATGCTAGCCGACCGGGCACGGACGGATCAGCACCTTCCCGGCGCTTCACCCGCCCGCCGGCGGCCCCTCGCCCGACGCCGGGCCGTCGCCCGGCGGGGCCCGTCGCCCGATGCCGGGCCGATGCCCGACGCCGAGCCGTCGCCTCCCCTCGCCCCGCCTCCCCCGACACGCGCCCGCCCGAATCGGCCCCGACGGCGCCCGGGGCGTGCCACCATCCCGGGGGACCGGATCGTGAGGGTGAGGTGACCGTGCAGGGCGAGGGACGCCGTCGGGCAGGCCGCGCGCGCACCGGGCTCCGCCGTGCCGCCGTGCTCGCCGTCGCGGCGGCGGTCGCGCTCGGCGGGTGCACGTCGGAGCCGACGGACGAGGAGGGCCCCGCCGGGCCGGGGTTCGACGAGGGCGCGGAGTCCGTCGAGCTCGAGCTGTTCTCGGGCGAGTCCGTCGAGCTCAACGGCGCGAAGGTCGCCGTGGGCGGCGTGGGCGGCACGCGGGCGACGGTCGCCGTCACGGCCGAGAGCACGGGCGAGCTGTGGGTGCTGATGAACGTCGGGGACACGGTGGACGTGCCGGACTGGGGCGCGCTCGGCGTCGTCGACGTCGTCGAGCGCGGCGCGGCGCCGTCCGGCCAGGCCGACGACCCGATGCGCCTGCCGTCGGTCGGCACCGTCAGGCTCCGCGCGCAGCTGCCCGGCCCGTACGAGTTCGCCGTGACCGTGGACGCGGAGACCGCCGTCGTCGACTCGATGCTCGTGGAGCTGCAGGACGGCGGCGACGCCGCGCTCGTCTCCCCGCCGGGCGCCGGGCCGGTGCTCGTGGGCGCCCGGCCCACCCAGATCCCCGGCTGGGGCACCGCCGAGCTGGTGCGGGACGCGGACGGGGCCGGGGCCGACGTCGCGGTCCGGTTCACCACCGACCACATGCCCGAGGTGATCCGCCCCGACCGGCCGCGCTGAGCCGGCCGGCGCGACCGCGCCCGCGCTGAACCTGCCCGCGAAGCCCGCCTCAGCCCAGGTCGGCGCAGCCCGACTGGTGCGGCAGCAGCGGCCGCGCGAACACCTCGTACTCGACGCCGCCCTGCTCGAACCGCGTCAGCTCGTTCGCGCCCCGGAGCACCCCGAGCAGCGTCGCCGCGTCCTCGCCGGTCACCGCGGCGCACTCCGCCGCGTCGGCGAGCGACGTCCCGAGCGGCCACGGCAGGACCTCGGGCGCGAGCTCCCCGCCGCCCTCCCAGGGCTGGGTCGGCAGCGCGAGGTACGCGACGCCGTCGGGCACGAAGGGGGTCGGCTCGCCCGCGCCGTCGACGATCGCCGTCGCCCGCGCGAGGAACCCCGCCAGCACCCGGCGGGCCTCGCGCTCGCGGGGGGTGAGCCCGTCGATCCCGACGTCGTCCCCCGACCCCGCGTCCGCCGAGCCCTCGTCGACGTCCATCCCGTAGGCGCCCAGGTCGAGCGCGTAGACGGCGTGCACGTACGTCTCGCCGCCGACGCCGAGCGTGACGGTCGTCGTCGGGACGTCCGCGATGGCTGGAGTGCCGTACTCGGGCGCGGGTCCCAGCAGCCCGGCGTCGGCCGCGGCGGCGACGATCGCGTCGACGTCGCCGGCGGACAGCCGCGTCTCGAGGAGGTTCGGCAGCGCCGCGCCCGGGTACTGCAGCGTGACCGGGCCCTGCACGATCGCGCGGCCGTCGCCGTAGACCGTCAGGCTCGGCACGAACCGGAAGTGGTAGCCGATCGGCACGAACCCGCCGCTCGTGAAGACCTCCAGCACGACGGCGCCGGGGTCGCCCGTGCGCGGGGCGTCGCCGTCCGGGGCGCCGGTCCCGCCCGGCCCGTCGCCGTTCGTCACGTCGCCTCCCGTCTGGCACGCCGCGAGCGCGAGGAGCGCCACGCCGACGACGGCGGACCGCAGTGCGCGCATGCCCCCTCACCTCCTGCCCTGCTCATGTCGGCGGGGGCCCGGGGCTTGCGCGGGGGGCCCGGGGCTTGCGCGGGGGGCCCGGGGCTTGCGCGGGGCGCGATCGGGGCCCGCCCGACGGCGGCCCACCCGGCCCCGCCCGACGGCGGCCCGCCCGGCCCCGGCGACGACCCGGCCGCCGCCACCGTGAGACTTCGCTCGCCAGCACGCGGGCAAGCCGTCACGATCCGGGGATGGGAGCGGGCGTCGGGCGCGGGCAGGGGCGCGCCCGGGCGCGGGCGGGGCGCGGAATGGCGCGGCGGGCGCGGCGGTTGGCACCCCCGTGCAGGAGCCCACCCCGACCACCGCGACGCCCGCGCCGACCGCCGCGCCGGCCCCCACCGCCGCGCCGGCCCCCGCCGCCACGCCCGCACCCACGCACCCCCCGCGCGTCGGGCTGCGCCACGACCGCGAGCGCGGGCCCGTCCTCGCCGCGCTCATGGTGACCACGGGCCTCATCGCGATCGAGGCGACGATCCTCGCCACGGCGATCCCCACGATCGTGGCGGACCTCGGCGGCTTCTCGAGCTTCCCGTGGCTGTTCTCGGTGTACCTGCTCACCGCCGCGGTCACGGTCCCCATCTACTCGAAGATCGCGGACACGGTCGGCCGCAAGCCGGTGATCCTCGTCGGGATCGGGCTGTTCCTCCTGGGCAGCCTGCTCGCGGGCTTCGCCACGTCGATGACGGCGCTCATCGTGTTCCGGGCGATCCAGGGCCTCGGCGCGGGCGCCGTCCAGCCGATGGCGATCACCATCGCGGGCGACATCTACACGGTCGCCGAGCGCGCCAAGGTGCAGGGCTACATCGCCGCGGTGTGGGCGAGCGCGGCCGTGATCGGCCCGACGCTGGGCGGCGTGTTCGTCGAGTACGCCGACTGGTCGTGGATCTTCTGGGTCAACCTCCCGCTCGGCGGCGCCGCGACGTACCTGCTGGTCACGCGCTTCCACGAGCGCGTCGAGCGGCGCACCCACCGGATCGACTGGCTGGGCGGCGCGCTGCTCACCCTCGGCTCGGCGTCGCTCATCCTCGCCCTGCTCGAGGGCGGCCACGCGTGGGCGTGGGACTCGCCGCAGTCGATCGCCGCCTTCGCCGCGGGCGTGCTGCTCGTGGGCGGCTTCGTGGCGGTCGAGACCCGCGCGCCCGAGCCCGTCCTCCCGCTGTGGGTCCTCTCGCGGCGGCTGCTCGCGACGACGGCGCTCATCGCCGTCGGCGTCGGCATCCTCCTCATGGGCGTGACGACGTACGTGCCGACGTTCCTCGAGTCCCTCGTCGGGGTGTCACCGCTGGTGTCCGGGCTCTCGCTCGCCGCGATGACCCTCGGCTGGCCGATCTCCGCCTCCCAGGCCGGCCGCGTCTACCTGAGGATCGGCTTCCGCGCGACGGTCGTGCTGGGCGCCGTCGTCACCGTGGGCGCGGGGGCGCTCCTCGCCGTCACGTCGACGACGCCGTCCGTCGTCCTCGTCGCGACCTCCTGCTTCGTCATGGGGCTGGGCCTGGGCTTCGTCGCCGCGCCGAGCCTCATCGCCGCGCAGTCGAGCGTGGGCTGGGGCGACCGGGGCGTCGTCACGGGGGCGAACATGTTCGCCCGGTCGATGGGGTCCGCCGTCGGGATCGCGGCCCTGGGCGCGCTCGTCAACGCGCAGATGCGCGGCGCGGACCCGTTCGCCGAGCCCGAGCGGTTCAACGCGGCGGCGACGACGGCGTTCACGGCGGTCGCCGTCGTCGGCGTGCTGACGCTCGTGGCCGCGCTCGCGATGCCGCGGGGCGACCGGCCGCAGCAGGGGTAGCGGCCGGCGCCCCGGGCCGCCTCAGTCGTCGAGCTCAGTCGTCGTTCTCGGTGGCCTCGTACGCCGGCTCGATGCCGATCGAGCGCAGCCACGCCCGCTCGCCCGGCGCGATGAGGTCGCTCTTGTGCGCGAGGAGCACGTCGAGCACGTCCACGCCCTCGGTCGGTGCACCGAGCGCGGCCATCACCCTCGGCACGTCGCACGGCGCCACGACCAGCCGGTAGGAGTACTTCTCCGCACCCCAGGGGCTCTGCCGGTCGACCTCCCCCCTGATCACCAGGGCACCGTCGTCACCACGCAGGCTGGCTCCGATGTGCAGGCCGTCGCGGTTCTCCAGAGTCACCTCACGCACCGCCCACCTCCAGGGGCCACGGTCCGCGCGCCCTTGCGGGACCTCCCCTTCCATCATGGGACACCCCGCCGTCGCGCGGGAGGGGAAAGCCGGGCGAGATTGGCCGCCGCGGGGCGCGCGCTCTGCCGTGGGCGGAAAACCCGATGAATTTGCCCGGTCTCGCGCGTCAGTATCGGTGACGTCGAGACACATGCGACGTGGACCCGTCGGTCCACGGGGCCGGACCCGGACGGCCTGAGCCCGCGGCGTCGACACCACGCCCCACGAGGAGCCAACCCGCATGACCAGCACCGAGCACTCCACCACGACCACGACCGCCGACGACGTCGCGCGCGAGCTGCGTGCCGCCGTCACCGGACCCGTCGTCACGGCCGCCGACCCCGACTACGACGCCCTGCGCGCCGTCGTCATGGGCGGCGTCGACCCGCGGCCCGCGGTCATCTCCCGACCCCGATCCGCCGACGAGGTCGCCGCCACCCTCGCGGTCGCCCGCCGGCACGGCCTGCCCGTCGCCGTCCGCTCCGGCGGCCACAGCGGCGCGGCGCACGGGTCGGTCGACGGCGGGGTCGTCGTCGACGTCCGCGAGATGGCCGGCATCGAGATCGACGCCGAGGCGCGGACCGCCTGGGTGGGCGCCGGCGCCACCGCCGGCGAGGTGAGCGTCGCGACGTCGGCGCAGGGCCTCGTCGTCGGATTCGGCGACACGGGCTCGGTCGGCGTCGCCGGCATCACGCTCGGCGGCGGCGTCGGGTACCTGTCCAGGCTGCACGGCCTCACCGTCGACAACCTGCTCGCCGCCGAGGTCGTCCTCGCCGACGGGCGCACCGTCGTCGCCGACGCCGAGCACCACGCCGACCTGTTCTGGGCCCTGCGCGGCGGCGGCGGCAACTTCGGCGTGGTCACGCGCCTGAAGTACCGCCTGCACCCGCTCGAGCACGTCACCGGCGGCATGCTCTTCCTGCCCGCCGAGCCCGAGGTCCTCGCCGGCCTCATCACCGCCGCGCAGCAGGCGCCCGAGGAGCTGGGCCTCATCGCCAACGTCATGCCCTGCCCGCCGATGCCGTTCGTGCCGGCGGAGCTGCACGGCCGGACCCTCATCATGACGTTGGTCTGCTACGCCGGCCCGCCCGACGACGCCGCGGCCGCCCTCGCGCCGATCCGCGCCCTGGCGACCCCGCTGGCCGACCTCGTCCGGCCGATCTCCTACCCCGAGATGTTCCCACCCGAGAACGCCGGCGGGGACTACCACCCGGTGACCGTGGTGCGGACGCTGTTCCTCGACCGCGTCGACGTCGACGTCGCCCGCGACGCGATCGAGCGCCTCGAGGCCATCGACGGGATGCGCGCCCTGCAGCTGCGGCCGCTCGGCGGCGCGATCGCCCGCGTGCCCGCGGACGCCACCGCGTACGCGCACCGGGACGCGGGCCTCATGGCGAACGTCGTCGCCTTCGTCACCCCCGAGGACCGCGCGCAGCGCACGGCGTGGGTCACGGACTACGCGGCCGCGCTCGACCAGGGCGTGGCGGGCGCGTACGTGAACTTCCTCGCGGACGAGGGCCCCGACCGCGTGCGCGCGGCCTACCCGGGCAGCACCTGGGACCGGCTGCGCGCGGTCAAGGCCACCTACGACCCGGACAACGTGTTCAGTCGCAACCAGAACGTGCCGCCGGCCTGACCCGCAGCGTCCGGCGTGCCCGGCGTCGACCGGGCTCAGCCCGCGAGCGCCGCCTCGATCAGCTCGACCACCTCGGGCGCGTCGGGCTCGACACGCGAGCGGAAGCGGTGCGCCGTCCCGCTCGGCAGCACCACCCACTTCTCGAAGTTCCAGGCGACACGGCCGCCCTTGCCCTCGTCGTCGGGCACGCGCGCGAGCTCCGCGAACAGCGGGTGGCGGTGCCGACCGTTGACGTGCACCTTCGCGAACATCGGGAACGTCACCCCGTAGTCGCGGCGGCAGAACTCCGCGATCGCCTCCTCCGAGCCCAGCTCCTGGAGGAACTGGTTGCTCGGGAAGCCCAGCACCACGAGGCCCCGGTCGCGGTACGTCTCCCAGAGCCGCTCGAGCGCGGCGTACTGCGGGGTGAAGCCGCACCGCGACGCCACGTTGGCGATGAGGCGGACGCGGCCGCCGACCTCGCCGAGCGTCGTCGCCCGCCCGTCGATGGTGGTCACGCCGATCGCGTCGATCGCGACGGTCGTCGTCGGGCGTGCGGTGCGGGTGTCGTCGGCCATGCCGGTGCCAACGCGCGCGGGCGCCCGCGTCATCCCGGCCGCCCGGCGATCCCGGCCGCCCGGCAGGCGAACCGGGCGGCGGCCGGCCGCGCGATGGCTACGGTGGACGGGTGACCGGCGAGCGGGGGCGCGTACCGACCACGGAGGAGCTGCTCGGCACGTGGCGGGCGGCCGCGGGGTCGGACGCCGACCCGGACGGCCGCGTCCACGCCGACCGCCCGCCGTGGGACCTCGACGCGCTCGTCCGCGACGCCGCCGACGGCACGACGGCGCTCCTCGACCTCGGCGGGACCGCGCCCGCCGGTCTCGACGTGACGGTGGTCACCCACCGGACGGGCGCCGTCGGGCGGGACGGCGCGACGCCCGACGCCGGCCCCCTCCCCTTCCCGGAGCGGTGCGTCGACACCGTGCTCGCCGTGGACGCGGCGTACGACCCCGCGGAGGTCGCGCGGGTGCTGCGGCCCGGCGGCGTGCTCCTCGCGGAGCTGCGCGGGCCCGACGACGCCGTCGAGCTGTACGCGGTGCTCGGCTCGCCGCTGCCGCACCCCCGGCGGACGCTCGACGCCTGCGTGCGCGCGCTCCTGGACGCCGGGCTGCACGTGACGGCGCAGGAGGCGTGGCACGGGTTCGTCCGGTTCGACGACGTGGCCGCCCTCGTCACCGCCCTCGCCCGGGGGCAGATCGAGGCGCCCGCGGACTTCAGCCCGGAGGGTTACGCGAACACCCTGCTCTACCTGCACCTGCGCGGCCCGGCGTGGGGGCAGCCGCTCGTGTTCACGCGCTCCCGGCTGATGGTCCGCGCGGAGCGGCCGTCCTGACGCGCTACCGTCGTGCCATGCCGGTGATCCGCTCATGAGCCCCGCGCCCGAGCCCGCCCAGCCCGCGGGCGCCCCCGACCTCGGGACCGCCGCCCGGCCGGCCCCGGGGAGCAACGGGCTGCCGGCGGCCGACGGCGTCGCGGCGGAGGTCGTGGCCGCGGACGTCGTCGCGGTGGACGGTGCGCCGTCGCAGGCCGCGGCGACCGACGGGCTGCCCGAGGCGACCGGGCCGGCGCAGCCGCCGCGGCCGCAGGCCGACGTCGTCGCGATGTGGGTGGCCATCGTCGTGCCGGTGCTCGGCATCGTGGCGACGATCGCCGTGCGCACGTGGCTGACCCTGGCGTTCGTGCTGCTCGCGCCGCTGGTCGTCGTCGTGTACGCGCTCGGCGTGTGGGTGTTCACGCGCGTGCTGCGCCGGGAGAGCCTGTTCCGCCGCGAGTTGGGCCGCGTGCCGCTGCGGTACCACGGCTACGCCTGGTCGTGGGCGCTCGCCTACGTGCCGGCGACCGTCGCGCCGTACCTCGGCAGCGACGACGGGCCCGGCGTGTGGACGGCGGCGCTCGTGGTGTTCTCGGCCGTCACCGTCGGCGTGCTCACCGGCGCCGTGTGGTCGGCCTACCTGCGCGACCGCGCGTCGCTCGAGGCGCCGCCCGAGCACTGAGGGCCCGCGCTCCGAGGGCCCCGCGCACCGAGGGCCCCGCGCGGGGCTCCACCGCGTCCCCGCGCGTCCGGCGTCTCCACGGGCGCCGCGGCCCCGCGGCGGCGCGACGGCGCCGCCCGGGCCAGGCTCGGCGCATGCCCCCGAGCCGCCCCTCCCGACCCGCCACGACCCTCCGCTCGGTCTTCGCGCGCCAGCTCGCGCGCGTCCGCGCCGACCCGACGGCGGAGGCCGTGACCGACGTCGGCACGCCGCGCGGCTGGCTGGTCGAGCGCGGCGTCTGCGACCTGCTCGAGCCGTTCGTCACGCACCTGCCCCGGGACGACGGCGACCTCGCCCGCTACGCGGGACTCACCGGAGACGTCGCCGCGGTGCTCCTCGACCGGCTGCCCGCCGTCGAGCTCGACGACCGGCAGAACGACGCCCCCACGCTCGGCTGCCTCCTCGAGGCGGCGGCGGCCCACCCCGCGGAGGTCGAGCTGCACGGGTATCTCGTGGGCCCGGCGCGGACGGACGAACGGCTCACCGCGGAGGGTCTGCTGGTCGCCGACGCGCCGCGCGTCGACGTCCTGCCCGACCACGGACCCGGCTGCGAGTGCGCGCAGCTGTGGGCGCACGTCCAGGAGCGCCTCGGCGTCGACGACGCCGTCCGGATGCCCGACGAGATCCGGCCCGCCCGCCTGCGGTCGCGCCCCGAGGAGCGCGCGTGGTCCCTGTGGTGGGACTGACCCCGTGATGGGACTGACCCCGTGATGGGACTGAGGGGCGCGGGGCACCGGGTCGGCCGGCCTCACCGCCCGCGCCCGGGAATGCTCGCCCGAGCCGGACCGTTGCCCGCGACATGCCCCTCACCGGTGAGTACGCACCCAGCCCGTCCGACCGCGCCCGCACCCAGGTCGAGCGCTTCGAGGCCTCCGGCGGCCGCGAGGCGAACACCCTCGACGGGGTCCCGATCGTCGTCCTGACGACGGTCGGCGCGAAGACCGGCAAGCTGCGCAAGACGCCGCTCATGCGCGTCGAGCACGAGGGCCGGTACGCGGTCGTGGCGTCGATGGGCGGGGCGCCGAAGCACCCCGTCTGGTACCACAACGTCGTCGCGCACCCGCACGTCGAGCTCCAGGACGGGCCTGTGAAGCGGGACTACGTCGCCCGCGAGCTCAGCGGGGCCGAGCGCGAGGAGTGGTGGGCGCGGGCCGTCGCCGTCTGGCCCGACTACGCGCGCTACCAGGAGCGGACCAGCCGGGTCATCCCGGTGTTCCTGCTGGAGCCGCTCGAGGACTGACCCGCGGCGCGGGACGCGGTCGGACGGGCGGTCAGGCGCCGGCGCCGTCAGGCGGACCGGACGGCCGGGCCCGAGGGCGCGACGGCGTCGACCAGCTCGCGCGCCTCGTCGGCCGTGACCACCTCGACGGTCTTGATCGCGTAGTACCAGGCGTCGTCGTCCTCGATCATGCCGTCGGCCTGCTCGACGAGGAACTCGGCGCGGCCACGCCGCCCCGGGACCGGCGTGATCCGCCACGTCACCGGGTAGCCGCGCGTCGGGTGCATGCCGTGCACCACCGCGGTGGCCGCCTCGCTCGTCGACCTGCGCATCGCCCCCACCCCCGTGCTGGAACTGCTCCACCCCTCTGATCGGCCGGAACGCCCTGGTCGATGACGCCCGCAGCGGGTGAAGCCGTGCGACGCGGTCCGTCCGGCGCTCCTCCGTTCGGGTGAACCCGCACGTTCGTCCGGAATTCGCCCGAGAAGGGCCTCCCATTCGGGCGCCGGGACCGGGACGATGAGCGGCGTCCGATGGCGCACTCCGCGCCGCACGCGTCAGAGAGGCCTCGTGATGTCCACTCCGTACCCGCCGGCGGACTCCCAGGGCACCCCGCCGCCGCAGCCGCAGCAGCCGCAGCAGCCCCAGCCGACCCCGCCGCAGGACCCGGCGGCGCAGCAGTACGCCCAGCAGTACCCGCAGCAGCCCCAGTACCAACAACAGCCGCAGCAGTACCAGCAGGGCTACCCCCAGCAGTACGCCGCCGGCTACCCGGCCCCCGCGCCGAGCCGCCAGAACGGCCTCGCGATCGGCGCCCTCATCTGCGGCATCCTCGCCCTGCTCCTGGCGTGGATCCCGTTCGTCAACGTCCTCGCCATCGTCCTCGGCCTCGTCGCCATCGTGCTCGGCGTCATCGGCATGAAGAAGGCGGCGGAGCTCGGCGGCCGCGGCATGGCCGTCGGCGGCATCATCACCGGCGCGCTGGCGTTCCTCGGTGCCGTCGTCATGTACATCGGCGCCGCCATCTGGTGGAACTCCGCGACCAGCGACCTGGACCAGTTCAGCGACGAGCTCGACCGGATCAACCAGGAGCTGCTCGAGGACCTCGAGAACCTCGACACCGGGGACTGAGGCCCGCTCCCACCGGCGCACGGGCGCCGCACCGTCGGGTGCGGCGCCCGCGTCGTGCCCGCCGCCGCGTCCGCCGTCGTGTCCCCGGAAGCCGAGGGACGACGGCGCGGGTCAGGCCGCCGGGCCGGTCGCCGTCGGCGGGCGGTCGGCGCCCGCGCGGCCCAGCCGGAACATCACGGCGCCGACCACGACCGTGGCCGCGCCCGCCCACGCCATGCTCGCGCGCGCCCCGACGAGCGCGACGACGCCGGCGCCCGCCGCCAGGCCGACGACGTTCCCCGCCTGCAGCACGCCGCTGACGGCGCTGAACACGCGGCCGCGCGCGGCGTCGTCGGTCCGCGAGCGCACCAGCGCGTTGAGGCAGACCCGCTGCGCCGTGTTCGCCGCCCCGCCGATGAGCCAGCCGATGCCGACGGCGACCACCGAGACGACGGAGGCCGCGGTGAGCAGCGCCACGCCCACGGCGACGGTGGTCCCCGCGAGCCAGCGGGCCAGCGAGACGTCGCCGACGAGCCGCCCCGCGTACCACCCGCCGACGACACCCGCCGCCGGCCACAGCGCGGTCACCAGGCCGTAGGCGGACGGCGAGGCGCCGATGACGTCGAGGACGTAGAAGACGTCGGCGACGTTGACGAGCACGCTGATGAGCGTGGCCACCCCGAGGCCCGCGACGCCGACGAGCAGCACGCGGTCCGCCCGGACGCGCGCGAAGCCGAGCCAGACCGACTCGGCCTCGTGGGCGCGGCCCGGTCCGGGCAGGCGCTGCGTGCGCACGAACGCGACGGCGACCGCCATGACCACGGTCGTGCCGGCGGCGACGAGCAGGGCGGTGCGCTCGCTCGTCGCGTCCACGAGCACGCCCGCCACCGCGAACCCCGCGAGGAACCCGGCCTGGCTGATCATGGAGAACCAGCCGTAGGCGCGGGTCGCGTGCTCCTCGCCGGACACGCGCGGCAGCAGCGCGGCGACGACCGGGTTCGCCAGGGCCGTGCCGACGCCCAGCAGCACGAGCGAGCCGACGATGACGGCGCCGCCCTCGCCCGGGGCCTGCACGCCGAGCAGGCCGCAGAGCAGGAGCGCCACGCCCTGCAGGCCGATCGCGCCGAGCAGGAGCTCGCGGTTGCGCACGCGGTCGACGATCCGCCCGACGACGGGGGCGAGCAGCACGACCGGGAGCAGCTCGGCGCCCCACGCCGCCGCGATCCAGCCGGGGCCGGCGGGCTCGAGGTGGACCATGACCGCGAGCAGGGCGAGCGAGCTGCCGACCGTCGAGACGGCGGCGCCCGAGAGGAGGAGCCCGAGGTCCCGGCGGCGGGTGGCGGCCGAGAGCTGGGGGACGGCGTCGACCTGGGGGTGCACGAGCGCAGCCTGCCACCGGCGGGCACGCCGCCTCGACATCCGGGCGCGTCGCCGCGTCCCGGGCGCGTCCCCCGACGGCGGCGGGCGCGTTCCGACGTCGGCTCGGCTCAGGCGGCGGGCGCGTCCCCGCGGCCCCACCACGCGAACACGGCCGACGGCGCGGCCACCGCGAGCACGAGGGGCAGGAGGGCCAGCGCCTCGGCCACGCTCGAGGGCGCGCCGCCGTCGCCGACGCGCGGGGCGAGCAGCGACCACGCCACCACGAGCGCGAGCACGGCCGCCGCCGACGCGATGACCGGCGCCAGCCGGCGGCCGCGGGAGAACAGGCGCGCCGCGGCGCGCGCGAGCAGCCCGAGCCACACGGTGACGCCGAGGCCGACCGAGGCGATCAGCCCCAGGGCGCCGACGACGATGTCCGTCCACCCCTCCTCCGCCGGCGTCAGGCGCACCGCGAGCAAGGTCAGCCCCAGCCCGACGCCCGCCGCGAGCAGCCCCCAACCGGCCGCGGCGAGGGGCGCCAGGACGAGGCGCCGGGGCGGCGCGGCGGGAGCCGCGGGCAGCGCGCCGGGATCGGCGGGGGTCGCGGGCTCGGTCACGGGCCCAACCTGCCACACGGGGCGCCGCCGCCCCAGCCCCCCGGCCGGACCGCCCCCCAGTGACCAGCCGCCCCCGGTGTCGGCGGACGCCCGTAGCCTGCGGCCATGCTCCTGCTCGACGACGGCACCGCGACCGACGCGTCGCCGGGCGGGCGAGCCCCCACCGTCGTCTACAGCGCGAGCGACCTCACCATCGCCGCCACCTGCGAGTTCGCGCTGCTGCGCGGCCTGGACGCCAAGCTCGGCCGCATCCCGCCGCTCGACCTGCCGCAGGACGCGATGCTCGACCGCCTCGCCGAGCTCGGCGACCGCCACGAGCGCCAGGTCCTCGCCGCCCTGCGCCGCCGCTACGGCCCGTACGACCCGGCGACCGGTCGCGGCGTCGTCGAGATCACCCGCCCCGGCCGGGCCGACGCGCGTGACCCGGCCGTCCTCGCGGCCAAGCGCGACGAGACCCTCGCCGCGCTGCGCGCCGGCGCCGACGTCGTGTTCCAGGCCGGGTTCTTCGACGGCCGCTTCGGCGGGTGGGCCGACTTCGTCGTCCGCGCCGACGACGACGTCCTGCGCCCCGCCGCGTCCGCCCCGCCCGACGACGCCCCGCCCGACGACGCCCCGCCCGGCGCCGCCTCCCTCGCGCCGACCGGCCCGCCGGCCGCGTGGTCGGTCCACGACACCAAGCTCGCGCGCCGCGCCAAGGTCACGGCGCTGCTCCAGCTCGCGGCCTACGCCGACCAGCTCCTCGCGCACGGGATCCCGCTCGCCGGCGACGTCCACCTCGTGCTCGGCGACCGCACGGTCACCGCCCACCGCCTGGCCGACCTGCTCCCCGCCTACCGCGAGCGCCGCGCGCGCCTCGAGGAGATCATCGACGCCCACGTCGCCGACGACGCTCCCGTCGCCTTCGGCGACGAGCGCTTCCACGCGTGCCTGCGCTGCGACGTCTGCGCCCCGGAGGTCGAGGCGCACCGCGACGTCCTGCTCGTCGCGGGGATGCGCGTCGCGCAGCGGGCGCGCCTGCGCGAGGCGGGCATCGCGACGATCGACGCGCTCGCGGCGAGCACGGGCGAGATCCCGACGATCGCGCCGTCGAACCTCGCGTCCCTGCGCACCCAGGCCCGGCTCCAGGTGGCCCAGGAGCGCGGCGACCCGGGCGTCGCGACGTCGGGCGGGGTCGCCTACGAGCTCGTGGCGCCGGACGCCGTCGGGCACCTGCCGCCGCCCGACCCGGGCGACGTCTTCTTCGACTTCGAGGGCGACCCGCTGTGGGTCGACGAGGCGGGCACGTGGGGGCTGGAGTACCTGTTCGGGGTGCTCGAGGCGCCGACGGCGCCGGGCGCGGAGCCGGTGTTCCGGCCCTTCTGGGCGCACGACCGCGCCGGCGAGCGGCAGGCCCTGCTCGACTTCCTGGCCTACCTGCGCGAGCGGCGCGCGGCCCACCCGGGCATGCACGTCTACCACTACGCCTCGTACGAGAAGACCGCCCTGCTGCGCCTGGCCGGGCGGTACGGCGTCGGCGAGGACGAGGTGGACGCGCTGCTGCGCGAGGGCGTGCTCGTCGACCTCTACGCGACGGTGCGGGCGGCGCTGCGCGTGGGCCAGCGGTCGTACTCGCTGAAGAAGCTCGAGCCGCTGTACATGCCCGACGCGCGGACGGGCGAGGTGCAGACGGCGGGCGAGTCTGTGGTCGAGTACGCCGAGGCGTGCGAGGTGCGCGACCAGGGGCGGCTCGGCGAGTGGCAGGAGCGGCTCGACCGGATCGCGGATTACAACCGGTACGACTGCGAGTCGACGCTGCGGCTGCGGGACTGGCTCGTGGCGCGGGCGGCCGAGGCGGGCGTCGCGCCGGGCAGCCGCCGTCGCGGGCCGGGCGGGGCCGGGGCCGCCGCCGAGGGCGCCGCGGGGGCGGAGACCGGGGTCGGGGCGGAGGCCGGGGTCGCCGACGAGGGCGCGCCGTCGGGGGAGGGCGAGACGCCTGGCGACGCCGAGCCGCCCGACGAGGACGCCGAGGAGGACGCGCTGGTCGCCGCGCTGCTCGCGGCCGCCGGCGCCGGGACCGACGCCCCACCCGACGCCACCACCCGGGACGCCGACCGGCAGGCGCTCGCCATGCTCGCCGCGGCCGTCGGCTACCACGAGCGCGAGGCCAAGCCGTTCTGGTGGGCGCACTTCGACCGGCTGGTCAGCCACCCCGCCGAGTGGCTGGACCGCCGCAGCACCCTGCTCGTCGAGCGCGCCGACGTCGTCGCGGACTGGCACCTGCCGGCGCGCGCCCGCACGCTGCACCGCCACCTGCGGCTCGTCGGCCGGCTCGAGCCGGGCTCGGGCATCACGGAGGGCGCGAACGTCGTCGCCCTCTACGACCCGCCGCTGCCCGCGTGCCTGGCCACCTCCGCGGACGGGACGCGCGGCTGGACCGACAAGGTCCGCGTGCTGTCCGTCACCGCGGAGGGCGTCGGGGACGCGGCGCGGGACGTCGTCGTCGTGGCGGAGCGGCTCGGCCGCGGGCTCGGGCCGGCGGACGCGCACGACGCCGTGCCCATGGCGCTCGGCCCCGGCATCCCGCCGCGCACGGACTCCCTGCGGGCCGCGATCCGGGCCCTCGCCGCGCGGGTCGCGGCGGCCGTCGCGGCGGGCGAGCCCCTGCCCGACCACCCCGCGGTCGACCTCCTGCGCCGCCGCCCGCCCCGCACCCGGTCCGGCGGCCTGCCCGCGGCGCCCGACGGCGTCGGCGGCGACGTCGCGACGATCACGGCCGCGGTGGCCGACCTCGACGGGTCGTACCTCGCGGTCCAGGGCCCGCCCGGCACGGGCAAGACGTACACGGGCGCGCGCGTCATCGCGGGGCTCGTCGCGCGCGGGTGGCGCGTGGCCGTCGTCGCGCAGTCGCACACCGTCGTGGAGAACATGCTCCGCGAGGTCGCGGCCGCGGGCGTGCCGCGCGAGCGCATCGGCAAGCGGCCCGGCGACGGGGCCGACCCCGGGGCACCCTGGACGTGGCTCGGCGCCAACGGCTTCGCGGCCTTCCACGCCGCGGCGGGCGCCGACGGCGCCGGCTACGTGCTCGGCGGCACCGCGTGGGACCTCACGCACCCCGCCCGCCTGCCCGAGCGGCCGTTCGACCTCCTCGTCGTCGACGAGGCCGGCCAGTACTCGCTCGCCGACACGATCGCCGTGTCCGACGCCGCCCGGAACCTCCTGCTGCTCGGCGACCCCCAGCAGCTCCCCCAGGTGACGCAGGGCCGGCACCCGGAGCCCGTCGACCGCTCCGCGCTCGGCTGGCTCACCGACGGCCACGACACCCTGCCCGACGAGCTCGGCTACTTCCTCGCCCGCACGTGGCGCATGCACCCCGCTCTGGCCGACGTCGTCTCCCGCCTCGCGTACGAGGGGCGCCTGGCGGCGGTACCGGCCGCGGCGGCGCGGCGGCTCGAGGGGGTGCCGCCCGGCGTCGGGCACGTGCCGGTGGCGCACGAGGGCAACGCGGTGGCGTCCGTGGAGGAGGCCGCGGAGGTGGTGCGCCAGGTGCGCGACGTGCTCGGCCGGACGTGGGTCGACCCCTCCGGCGGGGCCGCGGCGGCCGCCGGGCGGCCGCTCGGCCAGGCGGACGTCGTCGTCGTCGCGCCGTACAACGCGCAGGTGTGGACGATCCGCCGGGCGCTCGACGACGCCGGGCTGCCCGACGTGCGCGTCGGCACCGTCGACCTGTTCCAGGGCCAGCAGGCGGTGGTCGTCGTCGTGTCGATGACGGCGTCCTCGCCCGCCGACGTGCCGCGCGGCATGGAGTTCCTGCTCAGCCGCAACCGCGTCAACGTCGCGATCTCGCGCGCGCAGTGGCGGGCCGTCGTCGTGCGCTCGCCCCTGCTGACCGACTACCTCCCGGCGCGGCCCGACGGCCTCGCCGAGCTGGGCGCGTTCCTCGGCGTGACGCACGCCGCGGGCGCGGGGTCCGCGGGCGCGGACGAGGCGCCCGGCTGACCGACCGGCTCGCCGGGCGGGTCAGGGCGCGGTCGGCCCGCCGCCCAGCACGTCGCGCACGAGCGCGACGACGTCGGCCTCGCCGGCCGCCCACGACACCCGCCGGGCCTGCATCCAGACCGCCGGGCTGTGGATCTCGCCCTCGGCGTGCTCGACGACGTACGGCTCGGCCGCGCCCTCGGGCGCGCGCACGATGTGCCAGGTCGTCGGCAGGCCCGTCACCGGGTCGGCCCCGTGGAGCGAGAGCGAGGCGGGCACCGTCGCGTCCAGTGGGCGGCGCGCGGGGTCCTGCGGTGTTCCGAACGGGGGGATGAGCGTCTGGGCCACGGTCCACCTCCTTCGCGACTCGTCCTCGAGCAACGGGCGTCCGTCCCTGGATGAGAGGCCGCACGGGGCCCGACATGACGATGGTCGGCCCATAGAACCGGTGAGTTGAGGCAGGCGCGCCGTGGTCGTGGCACACCGGGCGGGGTCCGCGCAGGGACCCGCGGACGCCGTCGGGGGCCGGGACGGCCCCGGCGAGGGCCCGGCGTCGGGCCCGTCGGACCGCCGTCAGGCGTTGGCGAACGCGGCGAGGCCGAGGGCGACCGAGCGGTCGAACAGCAGCTCCCGCTCGGCCGCGGACAGCGAGGCCTCGCGGAAGAGCAGGTCGCTGATCGTGCAGATCGCCAGGGCCTGCTTGCCCTCCTGCGCCGCGACCGCGTACAGGCCGGCGGCCTCCATCTCGACGGCGAGCGTGCCGTGCGCGACGAGGGCCTCGTTCACCTCGGGGCGGTTCGCGTAGAAGACGTCGCTCGAGAGCACCGCGCCCACGTACACCCGGCCGTTCTTGCGCCGCCGACGGCGGGTGCCCGCCGCGTCCGAGGGCGGCGCCGCGCGCGCAGGCTTCCCGGGGCTGATGCCCGCGGCCTCGGCCGCCGCCGCGGTGAGCGAGAACGTCGCCGCGGCGCTGAAGTGGATCTGCGGGATCTTGTTCCCGACGATCGAGGAGTCCGTGTGCGCGGCGTGCGCGATGACGACGTCGCCCACCTCGAGGTGCGGCGCCATGCCGCCCGCGGTGCCGATGCGGATGATCCGCTCCACGCCGTAGAACCGGAACAGCTCGGTGGCGTAGATGCTGATGGACGGGATGCCCATGCCGGACGCCAGCACCGACACCGGGCGGCCGTCGAACGTGCCCGTGTAGCCGAGGATGCCGCGCACCTCCGTGACGAGGCGGGCGTCCGTCAGCACCGTCTCCGCGATGCGCTGGGCCCGGCGCGGGTCGCCGGGCATGAGGACGTCGGGGGCGAAGTCGCCGGGCTCGGCGCCGATGTGCGGGGTGGCCATGGGCCGAACCCTAGTCGGCGCCGCCGGGAGGCGTCGCGGCGCGGGCGGGCGCCGGGGCGCCGGCGGTCGTCACGGCGCGGTCGCGCTCGGGCGACCCGCGTCGCGCGGGGGCCGGCGTCGTCGACGCCGGCCCCCGCGGGCGGTCACAGGTCGTGCGGGGCCTGGCCCTCGTCGGCGCCGCCGTCGCGGCGGAGCCGCATGATCGACAGGGCGAGGCC
Source organism: Actinomycetales bacterium (assembly GCA_012514545.1). Lineage (GTDB taxonomy): Bacteria > Actinomycetota > Actinomycetes > Actinomycetales > Cellulomonadaceae > Actinotalea. The sequence goes on from JAAZAC010000048.1 coordinate 19,362, forward strand.
GCCCCAGATGATCGCGGCCGCGATCACGAGGAACAGCACGGCGGTCCCGGTCATGCCGACCTCCTCTCGGTCGTGGCGAGTTCGGGCAGCGCGTCAGCGACGAAGTCGTCCGCCGAGTGACGCCACGGCACGACCACGAACACGACGGCCGCGAGGACCGACAGGGCGATCGAGCCCCAGCCGAACGCCGTGAGGAACCACGTCGGGTAGTCCCCGTAGCCCTCGGTGATGAGGTCGACCGCGTGGCTGATGAGCATGTAGCCGAGCACCACCGGCACGACCGCCGCGACGAGCACCTTCCACCACGCGCCGACGGTCACGCCGACCCGGGCGTTGAGGTGGCCCTGCAGCTCGGTGAGCCGGCGCAGGACCAGCCCGACCAGCAGGCACATCACGACGGCGGACAGCACGATGCCCACGTTGTTGACGTAGTCGTCCACGGTGTCGAGGAGCGGGACGGCCGTCGTCGTCGAGAACAGCAGGATCGAGATGAGCGCGGCGAGGCCGCCGATGAACACGGCCGCCTGACGCACGGTCAGCCCGAGCTTCTCCTGGAAGGCCGCGGAGACGACCTGCAGGATCGAGATGAGCGACGTCATGCCCGCGAGCGCGAGCGAGCCGAAGAACAGCACGCCGAACACGGGGCCGCCGGGCATCGTCGACAGGATCTGCGGGAACGCGACGAACGCCAGGCCGATGCCCTTGATGCTGCCGAGCTCGGCCAGCGGGACGCCCGCCTGCGACGCCATGAAGCCCAGCGTCGCGAACACGCCGATGCCGGCGAGGAGCTCGAACGACGAGTTCGCGAAGCCGACCACGAGGCCGGTCGTCGTGAGGTTCGCCTTGCGCCGCAGGTACGACGAGTAGGTGATCATGATGCCGAAGGCGATCGACAGCGAGAAGAAGATCTGGCTGTAGGCCGCGATCCACACCTGCGGGTCGCCCAGCGCCTCCCAGTTCGGCGTGAAGAACGCGGTGAGGCCGTCGGCCGCGCCCTCGAGCGTGATCGCGCGCACCACGAGCGAGCCGAACATGACCACCAGCAGCGGGATCATGATGAGGTTCGCGCGCTCGAGGCCGCGCTTGACGCCGAACGCGATGATGGCGAGCGCGAGGCCCCACACGATGACGAGCGGGGCGAGGATGCCCGGCACGAAGTCGAAGCCGACCGTCACCTCGTCGGACGCCTTGAGGAACTCGCCGAAGAGGAACCCGGCCGGGTCGTCGCCCCAGGCGAGGTCGACCGAGAACCACGCGTACGCGAGCGCCCACGCGAGGATCGCCGCGTAGTACGTCGCGATGATGAAGCTGATCATGACCTGGAAC
>JAAZAC010000306.1 GCA_012514545.1 Actinomycetales bacterium
CGTCGACAACGCGGTTCTCGTCGTCGGTGCTGGGGGCGGCGTCGGACCACTCGGTGTCCGTGTCGTACTTGCCGTCGTCGATGAGCGCGTGGGCCTGGCGGACGCCGGCGCTGTTCACGGAGTAGGTGGGCATCGTTCGACGCTACGTCGCGGGCGGGATCCCGCATCTCGGGCGCATGTCAGGTGCCGAGGATGACCAGCTCGTTGCCCTCGGGGTCGGCGATGCGCCAGCGGCCGTCCGACTCCTCGAGGCCGCGACCGCCCGCGGCGAGGGCGGCGGCGAGACGGGCGGGGACGGCATCGGGCGGGACGGCGAGCTCGAGGCGGATGCGGTTGCGCTGCCAGCGGCGCTCGGCGTCGGCCAGGTCGATGCCCTGGAAGAGGAGGACGGGCCCGAGGCCGCGCGGGTCGACGATGCCCGTGAGGTCGGCGCGGCGGTCGGGGACGTAGCCGAGGGCGGCGGCCCAGAACGCGCGGACGGCGGGGACGTCGGCGGCGTCGATCACGAGCTGGACGAGGCGCGGCAGCGTGGGGTCGGCGACGGCGCCGAGGTCGCGGGCGGCGGCCTGGAGGCGCGCGGCGAGGTCGGTGAAGTCGAGCTCGAGGCCGTGGGCGTCGGGGTGCCAGCGGTCCTTGCCGGTGTCGAAGATCGCCAGGCCCGGGCGCACGTCGATGCGGAGGGGGAAGCCGGCGTCGTCGGCGAGCGTGGCGGCGGCGGTGACGAGGTCGCGCTGCTGGGCGGGCGAGGCGGTCCGGTAGCAGGCCATCGCGGCGAAGACGACCTGCCAGTCGGCGGTCTCGGGGCCGTCGCCGAGCGGGTCGCCGGGGACGAGGTCGACCTCGTTGCCATCGGCGTCGGCGTGGCAGACGCCGTAGGGGCCGTAAGGCTCGCCGAGGTCGGTGGCGGCGACGACGGCGGGTGGGCGGACGACGTCGAGGTGGATGCGGTTGCGGAGCGGGCGCGGGTCGAAGGACGGGCGGATCAGGAGGTCGGGGTCGCGGCGGAGGGGGTCGGTGAGCGCGCCCTCCGGGCCGGCGGTGTAGCCGAGGGAGCGCTGCCAGAAGGGTCCGATGGCGGCCGGGTCCGGGGACTCGACGACGACGCGGACTTGCTGCAGAGCGGCGGGCGCCGGTGACAGGCCACGGTCGCCCGCCGCGGCGGAGACCGCGGCGGCGCGCGCCGCCGAGGCGATGCCCACCCGGGCGCCGGTCGCGCAGAGGTCGACAGCGGCGTCGGGCGCAAGTTCCAGCACGCGCACGGCGAGCGCGGCCGCCTGGCGGAACGACGGCGCGGCGAACCACGCCGTCGGCGTGCCGTCGACGACCCGCCAGTCCCCGCCGGCTGCGGTCACCTCGGAACTGTACGCGCCTCGACGTTCAGCACAGATTCCGCGCTGCATGCCCACCACGCAGGTTCACCGTCTCGCGCGGGCCACTGGTGTTCGTCACGCGCGCCCGGGTCGCGATCTTCCTCTCCGGCCTCATGGGCCCCGCCGTGGACCCGGAGGTCGCCGCGCTCGACGACGCCACGCTCGAGCGCGCGGTCGCGAGCGCCGGGCGCCGGATCCTCGGCCTGCCCGACCGCTGACTACGCCTCCGCGGCC
>JAAZAC010000307.1 GCA_012514545.1 Actinomycetales bacterium
GACGCCCGTGCCCGTCACCGTGGACAGGTCGACGCCCTTCTCCGCGGCGAGCTTGCGCACGAGCGGCGTGAGGTAGCCGCCGCCGGTGGCCTGCTGCGCCGGGGCGCTCGGCCGCTCGGCCGGGGCCTCGGCCGGCGCGGCCGCGGGGGCCTGCTGCGCCGGGGGCTCCTGGGCCTCGGCGTCCGTCGGGCCGGAGACGGGCTCGGCACCCTGCGGGCGCTCCTCGTCCGGGGCGGCGGAGGCGGCGACGTCGGCCTCGGCCTCCTCGGCGGCGTCGCGCGCTGGAGCCTCCGGCTCCGGGGCCCCCGTGGCCGGGGCGGCGCCGGCCGCGCCCACCCGGGCGAGCACCGCGCCGACGCCGACGGTGTCGTCCTCGCCGACGACGATCTCGACGATCGTGCCGGCGACGGGGGACGGGATCTCCGTGTCGACCTTGTCGGTGGAGACCTCGAGCAGGGGCTCGTCGACCTCGACGGTGTCGCCCACGGCCTTCAGCCAGCGCGTGACGGTGCCCTCGGTGACGGACTCGCCCAGCGCGGGCATCGTGACGTCCTCGGTGGCGCCGCCGGCCGCGGGCGCGGCCTGCGCGGGCGCAGGCTCCTCGGCGGCCGGGGCGGCATCAGGCTCGGCCGCGGGCGCGGCCTCCTGTGCGGGCGCTGCGGCGGGCTCCTCGGTGACCTCCTCGGGCACCTGGGCGGCGTCCGGGGACTCCGCGGCGGCCGGCTGGTCGGCCGGCTGGGCGGCGCCGTCGGCGGCGGGCTGGTCACCGCCGGCCTCGTCGGGCGAGCCGATGCGGGCGAGCGGGGCGCCGACCTCGACGGTCTCGTCCTCGCCGACGAGGATCTCGAGCAGCGTGCCGGCGACCGGCGACGGGATCTCGGTGTCGACCTTGTCGGTGGAGACCTCGAGCAGGGGCTCGTCGACCTCGACGGTGTCGCCGACCTGCTTGAGCCACCGGGTCACGGTGCCCTCGGTCACGGACTCGCCGAGAGCCGGCATCTGCACGGTGTCGGACATGACCAGGCGTCTCCTTCGATGGGGTCAGTTGTGGGCGTGCAACGGCTTGCCGGCCAGGGCCAGGAAGGCCTCGCCGAGAGCCTCGTTCTGGGTGGGGTGCGCGTGCACCAGGGCGGCGACGTCCTCCGGGTACGCCTCCCAGTTGACGACGAGCTGGCCCTCGGCGATGAGCTCGCCGACGCGCGCGCCGATCATGTGCACCCCGACGACGGGGCCGTCCTTGCGGCGGACCAGCTTGACGAAGCCGGTGGTGCCGAGGATCTGGCTCTTGCCGTTGCCGCCGAGGTTGTACTCGAGCGTCTCGACGGCGTCGGCGCCGTAGGTCTCCTTCGCCTTGGCCTCGGTGAGGCCGACCGAGGCGACCTCCGGGTCGGAGTAGGTCACGCGCGGGATCCCGGACTCGACGATCGGCGCGGGGTTGAGCCCGGCGATCTCCTCGGCCACGAAGATGCCCTGCGCGAAGCCGCGGTGGGCGAGCTGCAGGCCGGGCACGATGTCGCCGACCGCGTAGACGTTCGGCACGCTCGTGCGCAGCCGCTCGTCCGTGAGCACGAAGCCGCGGTCCATCGTGACGCCCTGCTCCTCGTACCCGAGGCCCTCGGTGCGCGGGCCGCGCCCGACGGCCACGAGGAGGTACTCGGCGTCGTACGTGGTGCCGTCCTCGAGGGTGACGTGCACGCCGTTCTCGTCCTGCGTGACGCCCTGGAAGCGCACGCCCACGGAGAACGTGATGCCGCGCTTGCGGACCGCGCGCTCGAACGCCTTGGACAGCGCCTCGTCCTCGGCGGGCAGCAGGTGGGGGAGCGCCTCGACGATCGTCACCTCGGCGCCGAACGAGCGCCACACGCTCGCGAACTCGCTGCCGATGACGCCGCCGCCGAGCACGACGACGGAGCCGGGCACGCGGTCGAGGGTGAGGGCGCCGTCGGACGTCATGACGCGACCGCCGATGTCGAGGCCGGGCAGGGTGCGCGCGTACGAGCCCGTGGCGAGCACGACGTGGCGCCCGGTGTAGCGCTGCCCGTCGACCTCGACGGTGTCGGGGGCGACGAGCCGCCCGTACCCCTCGACGTAGGTGATGCCGTGGGCCTTCACGAGGCCCTGGAGGCCCTTGTGGAGCCGGCCGACGACGCCGTCCTTGTACTGGTGCACGCCCGCGATGTCGATGCCCTCGAGGCTGGCCTTGACGCCGAAGCGCTCGCTCTCGCGCGCGGCGTCGGCGATCTCGGCGGCGTGCAGGAACGCCTTGGTGGGGATGCAGCCGTAGTGGAGGCAGGTGCCGCCGACCTTGTCCGCCTCGATCAGCGCGACGCTGAGGCCGAGCTCGGTCGCGCGCAGGGCGGTCGCGTAGCCGCCGCTCCCGCCACCGAGGACCACGATGTCGTAGACGGTGGGGTTGTCGGCCATGACTCTCCTCGGTCGCGCGGGGCGGTCTCCGATCATCTTGTCATCCCCCAGGTGAGGGCGTGAACTTGAGCCGGGTTCCGCCGTCGGAAGTGGTCTTTCGGGTGCAATCATCCCACGACTTGCGGCGTCTACGCTTGCGCGCATGTCGTGGTGGAGCAGGCGGCGCGCGCACCGCGAGGCCGCCGCGCAGGCGGAGCAGGCGACGCTCGAGCACCTGCGCCGGTTCGCGAGCGAGCGTGCGGGCGTCGAGGCGTACATCGAGCCGCACACGCGCACGACGCCGACCACCCTCGTCCTCGTGGCGCTCACCGGCGAGTGGACCCGCCGCCGGGTGCCCGACGCGCGGGCGGCGCGCGACATCGCGCGCGAGCTCGCCATCCCCGTCTACGACGTGCAGCTCACCGGCTACCCGCGGCGGATGCGCGAGTGGACCGCGCGGCAGCGCCGCGCCGGAGCCTGACGGGCCGCCCACCTCAGCCCACGAACTCCCAGTGCCACGGCTCGGGCGGGCCGGAGCCGCCCGGGCCGAGCGCCGGGGGGTGCGCCCAGCCGAAGCGCGGCGCGGTGGCCGCGAGCCAGCGGTACAGCGGCGCGTCGAACTCGCCGAGCCCGCCCGCGCCCGCGAGGTCGACCGCCACGCCCCGCTCGTGGAGCGAGGTGCCGGGCCGTGCGGCGAGCGCGCCCCGGGCCGCCCGCAGCGCGACCTGCTGCGCGTGCGTGCGGTACGCCGAGCTCAGCTCCAGGTCGGCGCCGTGCTCGGCGCGGTAGGCGTCGTTGAGCGCCGCCAGCGCCGCGGCGGCGTCGCAGCGCAGCCGGTGCGTCGGCGCGAACGGCACGGGGCACAGGTCCGCCTCGTCGACGGCGGGGTGCCGGCGGTCCACCCACCCCGCAGACCCGTCGGCGGCGGGGGCGTCGGGTCGCCGCACGGCGGCCGCCGCGGCCCGCGCGTCGGCGACCGCGGCCTCCAGGCGCGCGAGGCCGGGCGGGGCCGTCCAGCCCACGGCGACCGTGGACGACGCCGGTCCCGCCGCCGCCCGGACGGCGGCC
>JAAZAC010000308.1 GCA_012514545.1 Actinomycetales bacterium
CGTGATCGTGACGGCGTCCGTGCGGTGGGCCTCCGCCCCCGGCTCGAGGCTCTGCGCCATCACCCGGCCCGCGGGGACCTCCTCGCTGTAGTCCTCGGCGACGGTGACCACGAGGCCGTACTCGGTCTCGAGGACCGCGATGGCGCGCTGCCGCTCCTCGCCGCGGACGTCGGGCACGACGATCGGCGCCGGCCCCTGGGAGACCTGCAGAGTCACCTCGGTGCCGTAGGGGAGGGACTCGCCGGCCTCCGCCGAGACCGCCACCACGAGGCCGGCCTCCACCGTGTCGGAGTGGACGGGCACGTCGTCGGGCACGACGAACCCGACGGCCTCGAGCGCGGCCCGCGCCTCCTCGGCGGAGGCGCCCACGAGCCCGTCGGGCACGACGCGCAGGTAGGGGCCCTTCGAGACGACGAGCGTCACCGTGCCGCCCTTGGCCACCGGCTCGCCGGCCGGCGGGTCCGTGCTGACGACCGAGCCCACAGGGACGGTGTCGTGGAAGTCCTCCGCGATGTCGGCGGTGAGCCCGACCTCGGCGAGGATCGCCTCCGCCCTGGCGCGCTCGACCCCGACGAGCCCGTCGGGCACGGGCTGGGTGGCGCCCGGCCCCGCGAGGAACCACCAGGCGGCCGCGCCGCCGAGCGCGGCGAGCAGCGCGAGCACGACGACGAGCGCGACCCGGCGACCGCGGCGCCGCCGGCGGGGGGCGGGGGCACCGGGCGCGCCGGGGCCGGCGTCGGGCACCGCGGGTGCGGCCCCGCCGGCGTCGAGCGCCTCGACACCCGAGCCGATCTTCAGGGCGATCGTGCGGCGCAGGCCCTCGGCGCCGGTCGGCGCGTCACCGGGGGCGTGCGCGGGGGCGCCGGTGGCGTCGGCCAGCCCGAGCAGGGCCGTCGCGTCGGGGTCGTGGGGCGGCGCATCGGGTGCGGGCGTGCCCACCACGTCCGCGCGGCGGGCCAGCAGCGCCGGGTCGAGCGTCGCCCGCGTGCGGCGGACGAGCGACAGCGCCGCGGCGGCGTCGGGCGGGCGCTCGTCCGGGTCGCGCGCCGCGAGCGCCTCGACGAGCTCGTCGACCTCGGTGGGCAGCCACTCGACGCGCTCGGACGGCGGCGGGACGTCGGAGTGGACGTGCTGGTAGGCGATCTGGATCGGCGTCGCGCCGGTGAACGGCTGCGCGCCCGTGAGCATCTCGTACAGCAGGATGCCGATGGCGTAGACGTCGGTCCGCGTGTCCGACGCGCCGCGGGCGACCAGCTCGGGCGCGAGGTAGGCGACGGTGCCGAGCACCGTGCCCGTCGTCGTCGACGTCACCTCCGTGACCGCGCGGGCGAGCCCGAAGTCGGCGACCTTGACGCGGCCGTCGGAGGAGATGAGCACGTTCTCCGGCTTGATGTCCCGGTGCACGAGCTGGGCCCGGTGCGCCACGGACAGCGCCTCGAGCACCGCCTCCGTGGTCCGCAGCGCCTCGTCGACGGTCAGCGAGCCCTCCTCGACGAGGCGGCGGCGCAGGTTCGTCCCGTCGACGAACTCCATGGCGAGGTAGCTCGTCTCGCCGTCGACGCCCTGGTCGAGCACTCCGACCAGGCCGGGGTGCGTCAGCCGCGCCGCGGCGCGCGCCTCCCGCCGGAACCGGGCCTGGAAGTCCGCGCCCGAGGCGCCCTCCGCGAGGTGCGGGTGCATCACCTTGAGGGCGACCTCGCGGTCGAGCCGGCGGTCCACCGCGAGGTAGACGGTCGCCATGCCGCCGCGGGCGACGCGGGACAGCACCTCGTAGCGCCCGTCGACCAGGTGGCCGATGAGCGGGTCCGTGAGGGTCGCTGCCACGTCGGCAGTCTACGTTCGGCGGTGCGCGAAACCCGTCAGGCGAACCGGGCCATGAGCGTCTGCACGCTCGCGACGTACCGGCGCGTGTCGGGGTACATCCCGTTCCGCTGCACGCCCGCGAGGCCCTGGTAGTAGCCCGCGATCGCCGTCGGGAGGTCGGGGGCCGTCTTGACGAGCTGGCGGATGATCGCGACGCCGGCGACGACGTTGTCCCGCGGGTCGAGCAGGTTGAGCCGGCGGCCGACGAGCTGCGAGGCCCACTCGCCCGACGACGGGATGACCTGCATGGTGCCGATCGCGTTGGCGGGGGAGACCGAGGCGTGGTTGAAGCCGGACTCCTGGTAGGCGATCGCGAGCGCGAGCGCGGGGTTCACGCCCATGTCGCGCGCGGTCTGCGCGACCAGCGCCTTCATCTCGTCCCGGCTCGGCACGCCCATCGAGCGCAGGATGGCGAGGTTCTCGTTCGCGGCGGCGACGACGTGGGCCGGGTAGGTGCGGCCCGCGAACGTGCTCCCGACCCCGCCCGACGTCGCGGTGGCGGCGGAGCCGCCGGGGATCGTCAGCGTCTGGCCGATGCGGATGGTGGCGCGGGAGTCGAGCTCGTTGGCGGCCACGATCGCCGAGACGGTGGTGCCGTAGCGCTTGGCGAGGGCCGAGACCGTGTCGCCGGCGACGACGCGGTGGGTGCGGGCCGGCGTCGTCGTGGTGGTGGTCGTGGTCGCCGCGGCCGGGGCGGCGGTGGTCGGACCCGCCGAGCCGCCCGAGTCGGGGATCGTCAGCGTCTGGCCGACCCGGATGAACGCACGGGAGTCGAGGCCGTTGGCGGCCACGATCGCCGAGACGGTGGTGCCGTAGCGCTTGGCGAGGGCCGAGACCGTGTCGCCGGCGACGACGCGGTGGGTGCGGGCCGGCGTCGTCGCGGTGGTCGTGGTGGTCGCCGCGGCCGGGGCGGCAGTGGCGGCCGAGCCGCTCGCGGCGCCGGGGATCGCGAGGACCTGCCCGATCCGGATGAGCGCGCGGGAGTCGAGGCCGTTCGCGGCGAGGATCGCCTGCACCGAGGAGCCGTACGTCCGCGCGAGGTCCCACACGGTGTCGCCGGCCACGACGGTGTGCGTGCGCGGCGCGGGGGCCTGCGCGACCGGGGCGGGGGCCGCCGTCGGGAGCGTGAGCACCTGGCCGACCCGGATGGTGGCGCGGGAGTCGAGGCCGTTCGCCGCGACGATCGCCTTGACCGTGGTGCCCGTCCGCTGCGCGATGTGGCTCACCGTGTCGCCGGGCCGGACGACGTAGTCCTCCGCGGCCGCGGGCGTGGCCGTGGCGGTCAGCGTGGCGGCCGCGATGGCCAGGCCGACGCCGCCGCCGACCGTGCGGCGCAGGCAGGGGGCGGTCGAGCTGCTCATGGCGATCCCCGAACTGTGACAGGAGTGACCAGTGTTACTGGTGTGACAGAAGTGAACGGTACCCGAGGTGCGTCCCTCGCGGAAGGCGCGGCGGCGCGGTCCTACGCTGACCGGGTGACCGACGACCTGGGCGTGGACGGCTGGCTCACCCTCCCCGACGTCGCCGAGCGGATCGGCACGGACGTCGGGCGCGTGCGTCGGCTCGTCGAGGACCGCCACCTCCTCGCGCTGCGCGGCGACGACGGCATCCTGCGGGTCCCCGAGCGCTTCCTCGTGCCCGCGGGCGAGGCGTGGGAGCCGATCCCGGCCCTGCGCGGCACGCTCGTGCTGCTCGCCGACGCCGGGTTCTCCGACGCCGAGGCCGTGCGGTGGCTCTTCACCCCCGACCCCTCGCTCGCGCGGCGCGGGGACCCCGCGGAGCCCGCCCCGCGCCCCGTCGACGCGCTGGTCGCCGGGCAGAAGTCGGAGATCCGCCGCCGCGCGCAGGCGCTCGCGCTCTGACGCACTGGCGGGTCCGGCGGTCCTGGGCGCCCCGGCGCCCCGGCTCTCCGGTGTGGGCCTCGCGCTCAGGCGCGCCGGTCGACGGCGGCCCGCCCCAGCCGGACGAGCATCGAGCGCCCCGGCTCGGCCAGGGGCGCGTCGGCCAGCCACGCCAGGGCCGGCGCGGCGAGCTCGTCGATGAGCGCCTCCACCTCGGCCACCGCACCGCAGCGGCGCAGGACGTCGCGGAGGCGGCGGACGTCGTCGTCGGTGAGGTCGCGGCGGCCGACGCCCTCGAGCAGCGCCGCGCGGTCGGCGGCGTCGGCGCGGCGCAGCGCGCGCGCGACGAGCACGGTGCGCTTGCCCTCGCGTAGGTCGTCGCCCGCGGGCTTGCCGGTCGTGGCAGGGTCGCCGAACACGCCGAGCAGGTCGTCGCGGAGCTGGAACGCCTCGCCGAGCGCGAGGCCCGCCGCAGCGAGCCCGGCCAGCGCAGCGCCGTCGGCGCCCGCGAGCGTCGCGCCGAGCACGAGCGGGTGCTCGACGCTGTAGCGGGCGCTCTTCGCGCGCACGACGGCGCGCGCCCGGGCCTCGTCCTCCTCCGGGTCCTCGCCCCACGGGCGCGCCTGGCCCAGCACGTCGAGGTACTGCCCGGCGATGACCTCGGCGCGCATCCTGTCGAAGACGTCGTCGAGCGTCGCCCGCCGCGCGGCGTCCAGCGGCGCCACCGCGAGGGCGAGCGCGCGGTCCGACGCGATGAGCGCGAGGTCGCCCAGGAGGATGGCGACGGCGTCGCCGAACCGGTCCGCCGGCCCGGACCACCCCTCGGCGGCGTGGCGGCCCGCGAAGCGCCGGTGCGCGGCGGGCCGGCCGCGGCGGGTGTCGGAGTCGTCCATGACGTCGTCGTGCACGAGGGCGGCCGCCTGGAAGAGCTCGAGCGCGGCGCCGATGCCGAGGGCGACCGCGCGGTCGGCGGGCGCGGGGGAGGAGTCGCGCTCGGCGTGCGCGCGCCAGGACCAGTAGCAGAAGGCGGCCCGCAGCCGCTTGCCGCCCGCGACGGCGTCGCGCAGCTCGTCGACGACCTCGCCGACGGGCAGGTGGGAGAGCTCCGCGCGGAGCCGGCCGAGGGCGTCGTCGAGGACGACGTCGACGCCGGACCGCACGTCGTCGACGTCGAGCAGGGCGGCGGCGGTCACGCGGACAGCCTAGGCGCGCCGGGTGGCGGGCCGAGCCCGGTCGGCGGGGCTCACGCGGCGGGGCTCACCACGCCGGGCTCACGACGCGGGGCTCACTCCGCGGTGCGGACGCGCCCGCCGATCGTCACGGTGCGGGCGCCGTCGACGTCGAGGACGCCGATCGTGACGACCTCGTCGCCGCCGGAGCGGACGAACGTCACCTCGGCCGCCAGGTCGCTGTCGGTCGTCTCGGCCGTGACCTCGTCGAAGCCCGCCTCGGTGAGGGCGGTGCGGTAGAGCTCGAGGATCTCGTCCGCCGTCGCCGACGTGCGCAGGTTGAGCGAGACCTCCTGGACGTCCGCGTCGCCGACGGGCACCGCGGAGGTGACGAGGATGACGGCGTCGCCGGGCACGGGCAGCAGGTCGATCGGGAAGCCCTCGACGAGGTCGCCGACCTCGGAGAACTCGTCGGGCGTGGCCGTGACCAGCGGCTCCGGCGCGGGTGCGTCGAGCGTCGTGACCTCCGTGCCGGCCTCCGCCACGTCCTCGGGCTCGCTCGCGTCCTGCGCGCCCTGGCCGCACCCGGCAAGGGCGCCGAGGAGGAGCGTCGCGGCGGCGAGGCGGGCGGCCCGCAGGGACCCGGCGCGGCGGTCGCGTCGGGCCGCACGGAGAACCGCCTGACCCATGCGTCCACCGTATCCCGCGTCGCGCTGATCCACAGCGACCGCCGTGCGGGTGAAATCCACAGGTCAGGGGGTCCGATCGCGTGCCGCACCGCGTGTCGCGGTCCCATCCCTGCTATGGCGACGACGATCCGGACCCGCGAGCCGCGCGAGCTGCTCGCCCTGCTCCCGTACCAGCTCGGCTTCCACCCGAACGAGAGCGCCGTGCTCGTGAGCCTGCGGGGGAGCCGCTCCCTCGTCGGGCTGACGGTCCGCGCCGACCTCGCCGACCTCGCCGACGAGGCGCACGGCGTCCTGCTCGCCCGCACCCTCGTCGGCCATCTCGTGTCGGACGGCGCCCGGCGCGCCGTCGTCGTCGTGTACACGGCCGCGGACCTCCAGGGGCGGGCGAGGCGCGAGGGGAGGGTCGGCGCCGGCGTCGGCCGGCTGCTCCGGGTGGTCGAGCGTGAGCTCGGCCCCGCGGAGTGCTGGGTGGTGGGACCCCGCGGCTACTACGCCCTGGGCTGCGCCGACGAGGCGTGCTGCCCGCGCGGCGGCCGGCCCCTCGCCGACCTCCAGGCGACGCAGGTGGGCGCGCAGATGGTGCTCGAGGGGGTGCAGGTCGCGGCCAGCCGGGAGGAGCTGGGCGCGGTGCCGCCCGCGGACGCGGCGGCGCGCAAGTCCGCCCGCCGGGCGCGGGCGCGATGGGCGGCCCGCGGCGCGCAGGCCGGGCCCGGCGCGGAGGCCCACCGCTGGCGCCGTGAGGGGCTGCGGCTGTGGCAGGACGCGTTCACGGCCCAGGTGGCCGCGGAGGCGGGCGCGGCGTGGACGGGCGACGGGGCCGTGGGCGCGGCGCCGCGGTCGTTCGGGCCGCGGCGCGTCGACCTCGCGCCGTCGCTCACCGGCCGGCTGCTCGCGGCCCTCGACGACGTCCTCGTGCGCGACGCCGTGCTCGTCACCTTCGTCGAGGGGAACGACCGCCTGGCCGAGCGCGTCCTCGCGGGGGAGCGAGGCGTCGACGTCGGGGTCGCGCTCGGGCCGATCCTCGACCCCCGCCGGGGACGGCGGCCGGACGCCCGCCGGGCGCGCGCGGCCCGCGCCGTGCTCGAGCACCTCCTCGCGCACGTGCCGCGGGACGGGCACCCGGCCGTCAGCACGCTGCTCGCGGTGCTGGCCTGGTGGGAGGGCGACGGCGCCCGAGCGGGCGTGTGCGTGGACCGCGCCCTCGCGACCGACCCGGACTACCGGCTGGCGGTCCTCGTCGACCAGGCGCTGCGGGCCGGGATGCCGCCGGGCTGGGTGCGCGCCGCGGGCTGAGGGCGCCGGGTGCGGGCGGCGGCGCGCGCCTCGGCCCGCCGTGCGAGCACCGATCGGGTAGCGTCCGGATAAGCCGGTGCGTCGCGGTCGGGAGGCACGATGAGCGTGGTGGTGGGGTACGTGCCGACGCCGGAGGGCGAGGCCGCCCTCGAGGCGGCGGTGCAGGCGGCGACGACGCAGGAGACCAGGCTCGTCGTCGTCCTCAGCGACCGGGGCAACCGGTTCGGCGGGGACGCGGCCGCGCTCCAGGAGCACGCCGACGAGGTGCGGCGACGGCTCGACGACGCCGGGCTGCGGCACGACGTCCGGGTGACGCGCCGCGGGCGCGACGTCGCGGACGACATCATCGCGGCGGCCGAGGAGGGCGGCTGCGAGCTCATCGTCATCGGGCTGCGCCGCCGCAGCCCCGTCGGGAAGCTCATCCTCGGGTCGAACGCCCAGCGGATCCTGCTCGACGCGCCCTGCCCCGTCCTCGCGGTCAAGCCGCCCGCCTGAGGCCGGGCGACGCGGGGGCGCCGAGGGTCGCCGTCGGGAGCCCTGCGGGGACCGGCGTCGGGCACCGGCGCCGCAGGTCGGCGGGCCCTCGAGACGGGGAATCTGGGGCGCCGCGCGGGCGTTGTCCCCTGGGTCCGGGGGAACTCCCGGACGTTACAATGGATGTCCGTCCTCCCGGACCCTTCTCCCGAGCCTGGCCGCTGCCGAAAGGTTCTCTGTGTCTTCCCACACCCGTGTTGCTGCACTTCCGCGCGAGCTCCGGCACCCGGCCCTGACGGCCCTGGTGCGAGACGGGCGTGCCCGGGGGAGCCTGCGGGCCGACGAGGTGCACGCCGCGACCACCGCGGCGGGCCTCGCTCCCGAGCGGGTGCCGGCGCTGCTGAAGGCCCTCGCGGACCGCGGCGTCGCCGTGCGCGCGGAGGGTGAGGCCGTCGCGGCCGCCGCCCGCCGGACGACCGCGACCACCGAGCGCCCCGCCGACGCGGACGCCCCGGCGAAGGCCAAGCCCGCCGCGAAGAAGCCCGCCGCGAAGTCCGCGGCGAAGCCCGCGAAGGCGGCCGCGACCGCCAAGGCCGCGGCGACGGGCGGCAAGGCCCGCGGCAAGGCCGCCGAGCCGCCGGTCGACGACGTCGTCGAGGACATCGACGCCGAGGACGTCGAGCCCGAGGACGTCGACCCCGACGAGGTCGTCGAGGAGGAGGTGCCCGTCGACGACGCGGAGCTCGAGGTCGTGGACGCCGGCGTGGTCGACGAGGTCGCGGAGACCGAGGAGACCGAGGAGGCCGACGACGAGGCCGAGGCCCCGGAGGCCGCCGCGGCGGAGGAGACCGACGAGGAGACCGAGGACACCGGCTTCACCTACTCCGACGCCGACGACGACGACGCCCCCGCGCAGCAGGTCGTCACCGCGGGCGCCACGGCCGACCCGGTCAAGGACTACCTCAAGCAGATCGGCAAGGTCGCGCTGCTGAACGCCGAGCAGGAGGTCGAGCTCGCCAAGCGCATCGAGGCCGGCCTGTTCGCCGAGGAGAAGCTCGCTCAGAGCACCCAGCTCGAGCCGAAGCTGCGGCGGGAGCTCGAGTGGATCGCTGCGGACGGCCGTCGGGCGAAGAACCACCTGCTCGAGGCGAACCTCCGCCTCGTCGTCTCCCTGGCCAAGCGGTACACCGGCCGCGGCATGCTCTTC
>JAAZAC010000309.1 GCA_012514545.1 Actinomycetales bacterium
ACGGGAACCGGATGGCTCGACGCCGGTACACGAGCCGGTCGATCGCGAGCGGCACCGCGACGGCCAGGGCGAGCGCGGTGCCGATGGCGACGAACCGCGGCCAGGAGACGTCGGCCTCCATCGAGGTCGACGAGACGATCGTGATGCCGACACCGATGAGCAGCAGGTCCCGCGCGAGCGCGCGGTCCAGCGCCCAGGCCGCGAGCAGGGCGGCGGCGAGCACCACCCAGCCGAGCGGGCGTGCGTGCGCGGCGAACAGCAGGAACGCCGACGCCGACACCCCGGCCGCGGGCGCGACCGTGCGCCAGGTGGGGCGGGCCGGGGCGACCTCGTCGGGCGTCGGGCCGGCGGCGTCGTCGGGTGTCGGGGCGGCGGCGGCGTCGGGTGTCGGGGCGGCGGCGGCGTCGGGCACCGATCAAGGATGCCGGGGCCGGGGCTACCGCGCCCGCCAGGGGATCTGCTCGACGTCGGTCCACACCGGCAGGCCGCGCTCGCGGGCGATGGCGACGTCCTGGTCCGCCCCGCGGGGGGCGCCGGGCAGGCGCAGCACGGCGTCGCAGTGCTGCAGGAGGCGCTCGGCGGTCGGGTAGAGGACGTCGCCGGCGAGCGGGGCGTCGAGGTCGGCCTCGCCGTCCGGGCCGGTCGCGCCCGCGCTGCGCAGCACGGGCAGGGGCCAGCCACTCGCCGATGACCGGCACGTGGCCGCGTTCGAAGACCGGCTAGGCCGCGGCCTCGAGGCGGGCGAGGTTGGCCGCCGCGCGGGCGGGGTCGCCGTCGGTGCCCGAGCGGTACGGGCCGGCGATGAGGTCGAGGAGCGGAGCGTCGGCCGTCTGTGTGGTCATGTCGCGCTACGGTAGGGGCAGAATCGTGCAGGAACAAGGGAAAACAAGGAACAAACGTGAAGAAGTCGGCGACGAACATGCACGCGGCGCACCGGCGCGAGCTCCTCCTCGAGCGCCTGCGCACGGACGGCCGCCTCGTCGCCAAGGACCTCGCGCGCGAGCTCGGTGTCTCCGAGGACTCCGTGCGCCGCGACCTGCGCGACCTCGCCGCCGCAGGACTGGTGCAGCGCGTCTACGGCGGTGCGCTGCCCGCCTCGCCCGCGGTCGGCGGGTACGCCGCGCGCCAGGAGGTCTCCGTGCCGGGCAAGGCGCGCGTCGCCCGGGTCGCCGCGGGGCTGGTCACCCCGGGCTCGACGGTGATCCTGGACGGGGGTACGACGGCGCTCGCCGTCGCCCGGGCGCTGCCGGCGGACCTGCGCGCCACCGTCGTCACGCACAGCCCGACGGTCGCCGCTGCGCTCGCCGAGCACCCGGGCGTCGAGGTGTACGTGCTGGGCGGGCGGCTGTTCAAGCACTCGGTCGTCGCGTGCGGTGCGGCCGCGGTCGAGGCCGCCGCGGGCGTGACCGCCGACCTGTTCCTGCTCGGCGTCACCGGCGTGCACCACGAGGCGGGCCTGACCACGGGCGACGCCGACGAGGCCGCCATGAAGCGAGCCCTCGCCGCCCGCGCCGCCGAGACCTACGTGCTCGGCAGCGCGGAGAAGATCGGCGCGGCGTCGGCGTTCGCGGTGCTGCCGCTCGACGCCGTCGCGGGCGTGATCACGGATGCCGACCCGGGCGGCGGCGCCTGTCGCGCGCTCGCCCGGGCCGGCATCCGGCTGCTGCCTGCCTGACGCCCACGCGGCGACCGGGACCTCAGCGGCCCGTCGCCTTGGCGTTCACCTCGTAGGAGGTGTTGGTCGCCTCGAAGAAGTTGACGAGCTGCAGGGTGTCGTTCGCCGCCGCCATCCACTTCGCGGGGTTCGCGACGCCGAACTCGGGCTCGAACCCCAGCTCCTCCAGGCGACGGTCGGTCAGGTACTTGACGTACTGGTTCACGTAGTCGGCGTTGAGGCCGAGGATGCCGCGGGGGAACATGTCGCGGTTGTAGGCCTCCTCCATCTCGACGGCCGCCAGGATCATCGCCCGGACCTCGTCCGCGAACTCGGCCGTCTGCAGGTCCTCGTTCTCCGCGAGCACCGTGAGGATGAGGTTGATGCCGAACTGCAGGTGCAGCGACTCGTCGCGAATGATCCAGTCCATCAGGGAGCCGAAGTTGCGTAGCAGGTTCCGCTGCCGGAAGGACAGGGCGACCATGAAGCCCGAGTAGAACCAGATGCCCTCGAGCACGATGTTGTACGCGATGAGGTTGCGGACGAAGTCCTTCTTGCCTTCGGTGGTCGTGATGTCGAGGGTGTCGGACGTCATCCTCTGGATGAAGCGCGTCTCGAACGCCTCCTTCGCGGCCATCGACGGCACGGTGACGTGATTCGCGTACGCGGCCTCGCGGTCGATCGGGAACGTCTCGAGGATGTACTCGAACGCCATCGTGTGGTTGGCCTCCTCCCACATCTGCTTGGCGAGGTAGAGATGCCCCTCCGGCGCGTTGATGTACGGGTAGACGCCGAACGCGAGCGCCTTGTTGACGAGGAGCTCGTTCGGGTTGAAGTACGACACGAGGTGCACGAGGGCGTGCTTCTCGTCCTCCGTCATGCGCGCGAAGTCCGCGAGGTCCTCGCCGAGCTGGATCTCGTTCGGGAACCAGGTGTTCGCGACGGCCTGGTTGTACAGGTCCATCGCCCAGGGGTAGGTGACGGGCTTGAGCAGGAGGCCGTCGGAGATGCCGGAGCCGAGGATGCCCATGGTTCGTTCTCCTTGCTGTCAGGTGTGCGGGAGGTCGGTGGCGGCGGCGGTCACTGGCAGGACTCGCACTGGAGGCGCTCCATCGGGTCGACGGGGCACGCGACGCCGTCGACGACGTCGGTGTCGGCGAGCGCGAGCTCCGTCGCGTCCGCGGGAACGCCGGGCGGGACGGGCGCCGCGGGAGCCGCCGGCGTCGGGGGCGCCGCAGCGTCACCCGGCGCCGCCGACGCCCTGCGCGCGGCTCCGAAGCCCGCGAAGGCAACGCGAGCCGGACCCCCGGAGGCGCCCGGCACCGGCCTCGACGACCCCACCCCCGGTCGACCGTTCGCCGACCCCGTGGCGGCGATGCTCTCGGCCTTGTTGACCCGCACCGTCGACTGCTCGGCCGTGTGCCGCGGCAGCATGTGCAGGTAGTACGTCGTCTTGACGCCCTTGCGCCACGCCGTCGCGTAGAGCTCGCTCATTGCGTCGACGCTGCGGTCGGCGAGGTAGATGTTGCGGCTGATAGCCTGATCGATCCACTTCTGCGCCCGCGCCGCGACCTCGAGGAACGCGTGCGGAGAGAGCTGGAAGGAGGTCCGGTAGACGGCCTTGAGGTGCTCGGGCACCTCGTCGATCGCCGACAGGTCCCCCTGCGCGGCCAGCAGGCGCTCGCGGACCTGCTCCCAGAGTCCGAGGCGCTGCAGGTCGCGAACCAAGTTGCGGTTGACCTCCAGGAACTTGCCCGACGACGTCGCGCGGCTGAAGATCTGCGAGAACTGCGGGTCGAGGCCCGGCGTCGTGCCGGCGACGAGGCCGATCGAGGCGGTCGGTGCGATGGCCATGAGCGTCGAGTTGCGCATCCCGCGGCGCACCTTGGCGCGCAGCGCGTCCCAGTCCATCCGTACGGTGCGGTCGACGTCGACCGGCACGCCGCGGTCGGCCTCGACAGCCGCGAGGGTGTCGAACGGGACGAGCCCGCGGGACCAGCCGGACCCCTCGAACGCGGGGTAGGCGCCGCGCTCGGCGGCGAGGTCGGCGGACGCGTCGATCGCGTGCCACGACACGAACTCCACCACCCGGTCGATGAGGTCGGCCGCCTCCGGCGAGTCGTACGCGATCCCCAGGCGCTCGGCCACGTCGGTGAAGCCCATCACGCCGAGCCCGACGGCGCGGCTCTCGGCGTTGGCGCGCTCGGACTCCGGCACCGACGACACGGTGATGTCGATGAGGTTGTCGAGCTGGCGGACGGCGAGGCGCACCGCGCGGGCCATCCGGTCCCAGTCGAGGTCGCCGGCGACCTCGTCCCGCAGGAAGACGGGCAGGTTGATCGAGGCGAGGTTGCAGACGGAGATCGTGTCGCGGTCCTGCGGCAGGCAGATCTCCGTGCAGAGGTTCGACAGGTGGATGGTGCCGGTGTTGGTGTTCAGCGCCCGCGTGTTGAT
>JAAZAC010000310.1 GCA_012514545.1 Actinomycetales bacterium
GCGCCGAGCTTCACGGGCTGACGCGCCAGCCGACCCCCACGGCGACGGCGGGGGCGGGCCGGGAGACCCCGGTCCGCCCCCGCCGTCGCCGTGCCCGGGCGCCGACGCGACGCGGGCGAGCGTACGCCCGGCCGCGGTCGCCCGCACCCCTCCGAAGGCCGTAGGCTGACCCGGCAGGAGGGGAGTACTCCCGACGCAGGTGCGCCGTCATCACGGTCGTCTCGACGACCCGGTGCCCGGGTCCGGTCGAGCCGGGCGGAGGAGACCTCCGGTGCACACCCGTCCGTGCCGGAGGTTCTCGCGTGTCCGTCGTCCCCTGGGTCTGGGTCGTCACCGTCGTCGGTGTCCTGGGCCTGCTCGTCTTCGACTTCTACGCCCACGTGCGCACGCCGCACGAGCCGACGTTCCGCGAGTCCGCCTTCTGGTCGGCCTTCTACATCGTGCTCGCGCTCGTGTTCGGCGTCGGGCTGCTCCTCGTGTGGGGGCCCGCGCACGGCGGCGAGTACTTCGCCGGCTACGTGACGGAGAAGAGCCTGTCGGTCGACAACCTCTTCGTCTTCCTCATCATCATGACGAGGTTCGCCGTGCCCCGGCAGTACCAGCAGAAGGTCCTGCTCGTGGGCGTGGCGATCGCGCTCCTCCTGCGGGGCCTGTTCATCTGGGCGGGCGCCGCGGCGATCGCCCAGTTCTCGTGGGTGTTCTACGTCTTCGGCGCGTTCCTCGTGTACACGGCGGTGAAGCTCGCGCGGGAGGACCACGACAGCGAGCCGGTGAGCGAGTTCCGCGAGAACCGGCTCCTGCGGCTGGTGCGGCGCGTGGTGCCCTCGACGCCGGACTACCACGGGGACCGGCTGACGGTGCGGGTGGACGGCCGTCGGCTCGTCACGCCGATGCTCATCGTCATGATCGCGATCGGGTCGACCGACGTGCTCTTCGCCCTCGACTCGATCCCGGCGATCTACGGCCTGACCCGCGAGCCGTACATCGTCTTCACGACCAACGCGTTCGCGCTCCTCGGGCTGCGCCAGCTCTACTTCCTCCTCGGCGGGCTGCTCCAGCGGCTCGTGTACCTCTCCGAGGGCCTGGCGGTGATCCTGGGCTTCATCGGGGTCAAGCTCGTGCTGGAGGCCCTGCACACGAACGAGCTGCCGTTCATCAACGGGGGCGAGCACGTCGCGTGGGCGCCGGAGATCCCGATCTGGCTGTCGCTGTCCGTCATCCTCGGCACGCTGACGGTCGCGACGGTCGCGAGCCTCGTCTCCACGCGTCGGGCGGCGCGCGCGGAGGCCGCCCGGTCCGGCGAGCCCGCCGAGGCCGTCGAGGACGACGCGCGGCCCTGACCCCCGGCGGCCGGCCCGCCGTCGGCGGCGCGTGGCCCGGGGACGCCCCGCCGTGGGCGGGGAGCGGGAGCGGGGGAAGGCGGTTCGAACGCATGTATGATGTCGGGGTGCCTGCCTACCATGTCGGCGTGGACGACCGCCTGCGCATCCGAGGTGCGCGCGAGCACAACCTGCGCAACGTCGACCTCGACCTTCCCCGGGACAGCCTGATCGTCTTCACGGGTCTGTCCGGGTCGGGGAAGTCCTCGCTGGCGTTCGACACGATCTTCGCGGAGGGGCAGCGCCGCTACGTCGAGAGCCTGTCGTCGTACGCCCGCCAGTTCCTCGGGCAGATGGACAAGCCCGACGTCGACTTCATCGAGGGTCTGTCGCCCGCGGTCTCCATCGACCAGAAGTCCACGAGCCGGAACCCGCGCTCGACCGTCGGCACGATCACCGAGGTCTACGACTACCTGCGGCTGCTCTACGCGCGGGCCGGCACGCAGCACTGCCCGGTGTGCGGGGAGGTCGTCAGCCGGCAGACGCCCCAGCAGATCGTCGACCGCCTGCTCGAGCTGCCGGAGGGCACGCGGTACCAGGTCCTGGCGCCCGTCGTCCGCGGCCGCAAGGGCGAGTACGCCGACCTGTTCCGCGAGCTGCAGAGCAAGGGCTTCGCGCGCGCGCGCGTCGACGGCACCGTCGTCGCGCTCACCGAGGCGCCGACGCTGGAGAAGAACCTCAAGCACTCCATCGAGGTGGTCGTCGACCGGCTCGTCGCGCGCGACGGCGTGCAGCGGCGGCTGACGGACTCCGTGGAGACGGCGCTCGGGCTCGCGGGCGGGCGCCTGATCGTCGAGCTCGTGGACGCCGACCCGGACGACCCGGGCCGGGAGCGGCGGTTCTCCGAGCACCGTGCGTGCCCGAACGAGCACGAGCTCGCCCTCGACGAGATCGAGCCCCGGACGTTCTCCTTCAACGCCCCGTACGGCGCGTGCCCGGAGTGCACGGGCATCGGCCACCGGCTCGAGGTCGACCCGGAGCTCGTGATCCCGGACGAGGAGGCGACGCTCGCGCAGGGCGCGGTGGCGCCGTGGGCGCAGACCTCCGCGGAGTACTTCACGCGCGTGCTCTCGGCGCTGGCCGAGGAGCTCGGCTTCTCCATGGACGTCCCGTGGCGGGCGCTGCCGGAGCGGGCGCGGCACGCGATCCTCTACGGCCGCGACCACAAGGTGCACGTGCGGTACCGGAACCGCTGGGGCCGGGAGCGCCAGTACGCCACGGGCTTCGAGGGCGTCATCTCGTTCATCGAGCGCCGGCACGCCGAGACCGAGTCGGAGTGGTCGAAGGAGCGGTACGAGGCGTACATGCGCGAGGTGCCGTGCCCCGCGTGCCAGGGCGCCCGGCTCAAGCCCGAGGTCCTCGCGGTCAAGGTGGGCGGGCTGTCCATCGCCGAGCTGTGCCGGCTCTCGCTGCGGGAGGCCCGGGACTTCCTCGCCTCGCTCGAGCTCGGCGAGCGCGAGCGGGTGATCGCCGCGCAGGTGCTCAAGGAGATCCAGGCGCGCCTGGGCTTCCTGCTCGACGTCGGCCTCGACTACCTGTCGCTCGAGCGCGGCGCGGCGACCCTGTCCGGCGGGGAGGCGCAGCGCATCCGCCTGGCGACGCAGATCGGCTCCGGCCTCGTCGGCGTGCTCTACGTCCTCGACGAGCCGAGCATCGGCCTGCACCAGCGGGACAACCGCCGCCTCATCGAGACCCTCACGCGCCTGCGCGACCTCGGGAACACGCTCATCGTCGTCGAGCACGACGAGGAGACCATCCGCACGGCCGACTGGATCGTCGACATCGGGCCGGGCGCGGGCGAGCACGGCGGCCGGGTCGTCCACTCGGGCGACCTGGAGGGGCTCCTGCGGACGCCGGAGTCGGTGACGGGCGCGTACCTCGCCGGGCGCCGCGAGATCCCGGCCCCCGCGGTGCGCCGGCCGGTCGACCCGGCGCGCCAGCTCACGGTGGTCGGCGCGCGAGAGCATAACCTCGCGGGCATCGACGTGTCGTTCCCGGTGGGCTGCTTCGTCGCCGTGACGGGGGTGTCCGGCTCGGGCAAGTCGTCGCTCGTCAACGGGATCCTCTACCCGGTGCTCGCGAACGAGCTCAACCGGGCCCGGCTCGTCCCGGGGCGGCACACGCGGGTGACCGGGCTCGAGCACGTCGACAAGGTCGTCCACGTCGACCAGGGCCCGATCGGGCGCACCCCGCGCTCGAACCCGGCCACGTACACCGGCGTGTGGGACCACATGCGCAAGCTCTTCGCCTCGACGACGGAGGCCAAGGTCCGCGGCTACACGCCCGGCCGGTTCTCGTTCAACGTCAAGGGCGGCCGGTGCGAGGCGTGCTCGGGCGACGGCACGATCAAGATCGAGATGAACTTCCTCCCGGACGTGTACGTGCCGTGCGAGGTCTGCCACGGCGCCCGGTACAACCGGGAGACGCTCGAGGTGCACTTCAAGGGCCGCACGGTCGCGGAGGTCCTCGACATGCCCATCGAGGAGGCGGCCGAGTTCTTCTCGGCGGTGCCGGCCGTCGCGCGGCACCTGCGGACGCTGGTCGACGTCGGGCTCGGCTACGTGCGGCTCGGGCAGCCGGCGCCCACGCTGTCCGGCGGCGAGGCGCAGCGCGTCAAGCTCGCGAGCGAGCTGCAGAAGCGCTCCACCGGGCGCACGGTCTACGTGCTCGACGAGCCGACGACGGGCCTGCACTTCGAGGACATCCGCCGGCTCCTCGGCGTGCTGCAGTCGCTCGTGGACAAGGGCAACACGGTCATCGTCATCGAGCACAACCTCGACGTGATCAAGAACGCCGACTGGGTCATCGACCTCGGCCCCGAGGGCGGCACGGGCGGGGGCCGCGTGGTCGCGACGGGGACGCCGGAGGACCTGGCGCGCGTCCCGGCCAGCCACACCGGACGGTTCCTCGCCGAGGCGCTCGGGATCGTCGAGGAGAGCCGCGCGACGGCCTGATCCGGCGCGTCAGGGCGCGACGACGTCGCCCGCGGACCGGTCCACGCGCAGCGGCGCCGGCAGGTGCCGCACCGGGAAGTTCACCGACCGGGCGATGAAGCAGTGCTCGCGCGACCGTGCGTGCAGCACGGCGAGCTCCTCGTCGGTGACCGGTCGGCCGTCGCCGCGGTCGGGCCGGCCGAGGGTCACGCACGGACGCAGCACGACGTCCGTGAACTGCCCGTGGCCGGCTGCCTCGACCCGCATCCGCCCCTGCGGGGCGTCGGTGTACCCGACGACCACGACGCCGTCGGCCGCGGCCAGGTGGAGGAACCAGAGCATGTGGCACTGCGCGAGCGCCGCCACGAGCAGCTCCTCGGGCGTGTACCGCGTCGGGTCGCCGCGGAACGCCGGGTCCGCGGAGCCCAGGAGCGGGGGCTTGCCCTCGACGACGACCTCGTGGTCGCGGCTGTAGGCCGTGTAGCTCGTCGTGCCCACGCCGCGCGCCCCGGTCCAGCGCAGCGTCACCTCGTAGGTGTGGAGGATGCCCATGCCTCACCGTACCGGGGCGCCCGCGGGGCGGTCCGGGGGTTCCCGGCGGGCCGCCGTCGGCGTGGGAGACGTCATCTAGCCTGGGGAGGTGCCCGATCCCGCGACCTACCGACCGGCCCCGGGCCAGGTCCCGGACTCGCCGGGCGTCTACCGCTTCCGGGACGAGCACGGGCGCGTCATCTACGTCGGCAAGGCGAAGAGCCTGCGCCAGCGGCTGAGCTCGTACTTCCAGGACGTGGCGGGCCTCCACCCGCGCACGCAGCAGATGGTGACGACGGCGGCGTCGGTCGAGTGGACGGTCGTCGGCACGGAGGTCGAGGCGCTCGCCCTCGAGTACTCCTGGATCAAGGAGTTCGACCCGCGGTTCAACGTCAAGTACCGCGACGACAAGTCCTACCCGTACCTCGCGGTCACGATGGGCGAGGAGTTCCCGCGGGTGCAGGTGATGCGCGGGGCGAAGCGGCCCGGCACCCGGTACTTCGGCCCGTACGGCCACGCGTGGGCGATCCGCGAGACCGTCGACCTGCTGCTGCGCGTGTTCCCCGTGCGCACGTGCTCGGCGGGGGTCTTCAAGCGCGCGCGGCAGACCGGGCGGCCCTGCCTGCTCGGGTACATCGACAAGTGCTCCGCGCCGTGCGTGGGCCGGATCAGCCCGGAGGACCACCGAGCCCTCGCCGAGGACTTCTGCGACTTCATGGCGGGGGAGACGGGCCGTTTCGTCCGCCGCCTCGAGGAGCAGATGCGTGCCGCCGCCGCGAACCTCGAGTACGAGCGCGCCGCGCGCCTGCGCGACGACATCGCGGCACTGCAGCGCGCGACCGAGAAGAACGCCGTCGTCCTGCCCGACGGTACGGACGCCGACGTGTTCGGCCTGGCCGGCGACGAGCTCGAGGCCGCGGTCCAGGTGTTCCACGTGCGCGGCGGGCGCATCCGCGGCCAGCGCGGCTGGGTCGTGGAGAAGG
The DNA here is from genome assembly GCA_012514545.1 of Actinomycetales bacterium. Lineage (GTDB taxonomy): Bacteria > Actinomycetota > Actinomycetes > Actinomycetales > Cellulomonadaceae > Actinotalea. Next base: position 5,827 of record JAAZAC010000310.1, read on the forward strand.
TCGAGGACCTCTCGGACGCGGAGCTCGTCGAGCAGCTCCTCCTGCAGGTGTACGGCGAGGCGGAGGGCGCCGCACCGGCGCGCGCGGCGGGCGGCGCGGGCGCCCGTCGTCCGGAGCGGCCGCCGGAGCGCCACAGCGCCGTGCCGCGCGAGGTGCTCGTCCCCGTGCTCCCGCCCGACGTCGACGAGGTCGCCGACTGGCTCAGCGGGCTGCGCGGCGCGCGCGTGCGGGTCCGCGTGCCCCAGCGGGGGGACAAGAAGGCCCTCGCGGCGACCGTCCACCAGAACGCCGAGCAGGCCCTGGCGCTGCACCGGACCAAGCGGGCCGGGGACCTCACGACCCGCAGCCAGGCCCTGCGCGAGCTCCAGGAGGCGCTCGGCCTGCCCGACGCACCCTTGCGCATCGAGTGCTACGACATCTCGACGACGCAGGGCACCTACCAGGTCGGGTCGATGGTGGTCTTCGAGGACGGCCTGCCGCGCAAGTCCGAGTACCGCACGTTCGGCATCCGCGGCGCCGACGGCTCCGGCGCGCGCGACGACACCGAGGCGATCCACGAGGTGCTCACGCGCCGCTTCCGCCGCTACCTCGCCGACCAGGCCGCGGCGGAGTCCGCGACGGGCGTCGAGGGCCCCGC
>JAAZAC010000049.1 GCA_012514545.1 Actinomycetales bacterium
AAGCTCCGCTGGCCACGGGTTGGGTCCCTGCAGCACGTTGTAGTCGGGATGGCCGGGGCCGCTCGGCAGCGCGGGACGTTCGGGGCCGACGTCGATCTGCTCGCGCCAGTCGACCTTGCCTTGCGTCAGCTCACCGCCGACGCGCGTGTAGCCGCGGAAGTGGGGGTTGTGGGTGTTCTCGATCGCGAGCTTCGCCGCCTCGGGCAAGGCGAAGAACTCACGAGCCACCGAGATGAGCCGCTCGGAGAGCTCTCGGCTCGCGCCGTGCCCCACGAGGTAGAAGAAGCCGTGCTCGTGGGTGGCTTGGCGCAGCGCCGCGCGGAACTCCTCCGCGGTGGCCGGGTCGTCAGCGAGCGAGAGGTCGAGGACAGGCAGGGATGCAGAAGTTGATGCAGACATGGGAGTACGGGTCCTTCGGGTGAGCAGGGTCTGGTTCAGGGGGTCGTCACGGACGACACAGACACAGACAGCTCGTCAGGCGCATGAGGTCGACGTGGAAGCGTCGCACCAGGACCACGGACATGGCGGCAGCGTACGCGACATTCCCGTCGCCGACCGCCCCTGTCGCAGATCGTTCCTGCCGCAGGACCCCGACGCGTCGGGCGCGGCCTACCGTCGGACCGCCTCGCCCATCTTCTCCAGGGCTTCGCCCAGCACCTCGGGCGACGTCGCCATGTTGAGCCGCACGTGCCCGGCTCCCCCGGTCCCGAACACGTGCCCCGAGCTGACCGCGACGCGGGCATCCTCGAGGAAGAGCCTCGCGGGGCCGATGACGTCGCTCGTCACCGGGATCTCCGCGTCGTCGACGCCGCGGGACGCGGCGGGACCGCCGTCGTCGTTCCGGACGGACGCGCCGTCGTCGTCGGCCCGATCGGACGCGCCGTCGTCGGCGAGGCCCAACCCGCGGCAGTCGAGCCACGAGAGGTAGGTCCCTTGCGGCGGGACCCAGCGGACCTGCGGGAGGTGCTCGGCGAGCAGCCGGCCGAGCAGGGTGCGGTTGGCGTCGAGCCCGGCGATCAAGCTGTCGAGCCAGTCCCGTCCGTGTCGCAGGGCCGCGACGTGCCCGACGACGGCGACGTGGCTCGCCCCGTGACCGACCTCCTCGGGGACGCTCGCGAGGTCGACGGCGGCCTCCGGCCCGGCGTAGGCGACGGCGGCCTTGAGCCCGGCGAGGTTGAACGCCTTCGACGCCGACGTGAGCGCGATCGCATTCTCCGCGCCCGCGACGCTGAGCAGCGGCACGAACTGCGCGCCGGGCAGCACGAGCGGCGCGTGGATCTCGTCCGAGACGATCCGCACCCCGTGCTCCCGGGCGAGCGTCGCGACCTGCTCGAGCTCAGCGCGGGAATGCACGGTGCCGGTGGGGTTGTGCGGGTTGCACAGCAGGAACGCGGGGTTCGGGCCGGTGGCCTTGGCGCGCACGAAGGCGTCCGCGAGCGCGGCCAGGTCGAGCCGCCCGTCCGCGCCCAGGGGTGCCTCGACGACGACGCGATCGGCGTGCGTCACGAACGCGAAGAACGGCCCGTACACGGGCGGGGTCACGACGACGGCGTCCCCGGGCCGGGTCAGGACGCGCAGCACCTCGACGATGCCGATCATCACGTCCGGCATGAGCCGCGAGCGGGCGACGTCGAGACCGCCCCATCCCCACCGGTCCGCGGCGAAGTCCGCGAGGGCCTCGGCGTAGGGCGTGCCGGCCGGGTAGCCCGTGTCTCCGCGGGCGATCGCGTCGGTCACGGCGTCGACGACGGCGGGCGCGGGCGCGCAGTCCATCTCCGCGACCCACAACGGCAGCACGTCCGGGCCG
>JAAZAC010000311.1 GCA_012514545.1 Actinomycetales bacterium
GCCGTACTGACGAGCCGTACTGACGAGGAGTGGCGAGGGGACGTCCGCCGGCGGACGCCTCAGCGCGCGAGGCGCTCGACGACGCCGCCGTACAGCCACGGCGCGCGGCGGGCGAGGGGGACGATGGCCCCGCGCAGCGACGACGTCGCCCAGGCGACCAGACCGGTCGTGAGGAGGCGGTAGTCGCGCGTGACCGCCCGCCAGGCGCGCTCGTACGCCTCCGGGTCGTCGAGCGTCGCGACGGCGGCGCGCGCCTGCGCGATGCCGACCCGTAGCCCCTCGCCCGTGAGGGCGTCGACGTAGCCGGAGGCGTCGCCGACCAGCCGGACGCGCCCGGCCGTGCGTGCCGTCGTGCCCTGGAACAGCGGGCCCGCCCCCAGGAGGGGGCCCGCGAGGGGCGCCCCCGCGAGGCGGTGGGCGAGCGCGGGGAGCGCGGCGAGCGCGTCCGCCCAGACGGTGTGCCGGGGGCCGAGGAGGGCGACGCCGACCAGGTCGGGGCCGACGGGCGTGACGTACGCCTCGGCGTCGGGCCCCCAGTGCACCTCGACGAGGTGCGTCCACGGGGCGACGCGGTAGTGCCGCCGCAGCCCGTAGCGGCGTCGCCGGCGGCGGTCCGCGGGCCGCTCGAGCCCGGCGAGACGGCGGACGCTCGAGTGCAGGCCGTCGCAGCCGAGCAGCCACCGCGCGGACACCCCGGCCGCGCGTACCTCGGCGTCGGACCGCTCGAGCGCGGTGACGCGGACGGGCAGCACGGTGACGCCGAGGTCGGCGGCCCGGGCCCGCAGCGCCGCGTGCAGCACGGTGCGGCGGACGCCCCGGCCGGGCCCGGTGCGGAAGCGGTGGTCGGCGTGCCGCCCGGCCGCGCGGTACGAGATGCCGTGCAGCGGCCAGCCCGGCGGGTCGACGCCGAGCCGGTGCAGCGCGGCCAGCGTGCCCGGCATCAGCCCCTCGCCGCACGCCTTGTCGAGGTCGCCCGCCCGCGGCTCGGCGACGACGACGTCGAGGCCGGCCAGGCGTGCCTCGATGGCGGCGACGAGCCCGACGGGGCCGCCGCCGACGACGAGCACGTCGGTGTCCGGCATCACCGGCCGCCCGCGAGCTCGGCGAGGGCGCGCTCCTCCGTGGGGATCCGGGCGCCGAGGAGGAGGACGGCGTTGAGCACCGTGAAGGCGAGCGCCGTGACCCACGCCGTGTGCACGAGGGGGAGCGCGAGCCCCTCGAGCGCGACGGCGACGTAGTTCGGGTGGCGCAGCCACCGGTACGGCCCGCGCGCGACGAGGGGCAGCCCGGGCACGACGATGACCCGCGTGTTCCACTGCCGGCCGAGGGTCGCGATGCACCACCAGCGCAGCGCCTGGGCGGCGAGCACCGCGGCGACCGCCGGCCAGGCCAGCCACGGCAGGAACGGCCGGTCGGCCACGACCACCTCGACCACCGGGGCGACGAGCAGCGCGGTGTGCAGCGCGACCATCGGCGGGAAGTGGCCCCGACCCCGCTCGACGCCGCCGCGCGCGAAGGCCCAGCGGGCGTGCCGCGCGGACAGCACGAGCTCCGCGACCCGCTCCGCGGCGGTCGCCGCGACGAGCGCCACGAGGAGCACGAGGCCGCCGGGCACGGCTCAGCCCCAGCGCAGCAGGACGAGCTCGGCCCCGACGCCCGGGCCGAAGGCGAGCGCGACGCCCCACTCGCCGGCCTGGTGCGGCGCGTCGAGCGTGGCGGCGAGGACGTGCAGCACGGAGGCGGAGGAGAGGTTCCCGGCGTCGGCGAACGACGCGCGGGTGGCGTGCAGCGCCTCGTCGTCGAGGTCGAGGGCCTCCTGCACCGCGTCGAGGATCCGCGGCCCGCCCGCGTGCACCACCCACGCGCCGACGTCGCGGGGCTTGAGGTCGTGCGGCTCGAGGAGGCCGCGGACGTCGTCGGCCAGGTGTGCGCGGACGACGTCGGGCAGGCCGGGCGCCAGGACGATGCCGAAGCCCGAGCCGCCGACCGTCCAGCCCAGCTGGTCGGCGGTGCCGGGGTAGGTCCGGGTGGCCGCGTCGACGACGGCGGGCACCGGGCCGCACGCGCCGCCGCCGACGTGCGTCGGGCGTGCCGTCGGGCGTCCCGCCGGGTGGGCCGCCGGGTGCGCGGCCCCCACCATGACGACGGCGGCGCCCCCGTCGCCGAAGATGCCGCTCGCGACGAGGTTCGCCGTCGAGTCGTCCCCGTGCTGGATGGTCAGCGAGCAGAGCTCGACGCTGACGAGCAGGGCCGCGTGGTCGGGGTGGGCGAGCAGGTGGTCGTGCACGTGGCCGAGGCCGGCCGCGCCGCCCGCGCACCCGAGCCCGAACGAGGGGAGGCGCCGCACGTCGGGCCGCAGGCCCAGCTCCGCGACGAGCAGCGCGTCGAGCGAGGGCGCGGCGACGCCGGTGACGGACGTGAAGAACACGTAGTCCACGTCCGCGGGCCGCAGGCCGGCGCGGTCGAGGGCCGCGTGCGCGGCGTCGGCGGCGAGCCGGGTGCCGACCCGGATGAAGGCGTCGTTGGCGTCGCGGAAGGTGGTGAGCCCGGCGTACTCGGCCAGCGGCAGCGCGAGGTGGCGGGTGCGGACGCCGCTCGCGGCGTGCAGGCGCTCGAGCAGCGCGCGTCGCGCGGGATCGGCCGTGAGCAGGGGCGCGATCGTCGCGGTGATCTCCTCCTGCGGGTAGGCGTGCGCCCCGACGACCGGGGCGACGGCCACGATCCGCGACATGCCGCGAGTCTGGCACGATGCGACCCAACGGGCACGATGGCGACCGTGGAAAATCGGGGTGCGGCGATGCGGGGCGTGCGCGCGATGGTGGCGGCCTGCCACCCGCTGCCCACCGCCGCGGTCACGGCCTTCGCCGTCGGGCTCGCCGTGGCCGCGAACGCGTCGCCGACGACGGTCGTCCTCCTCGGCGCCGCGGTGCTCACCGGCCAGCTCTCGGTGGGCTGGTCGAACGACTGGCTCGACGTCGTGCGCGACCGCGCGGCCGGCCGGCGCGACAAGCCCGCGGCGACGGGCGCGGTGGCGCCGGGGACCCTGCGCGCCGCCTCGCTGGTGGTCGCGGCGGCGTGCGTGGTCGCCTCGCTGGCGACCGGTGCGGTGCCGGGCGTGCTGCACCTCGCCGCGGTGGCGTCCGCGTGGGCCTACAACGCCGGCCTCAAGCGGACGCCGGTCTCGTGGCTGCCGTACGCGGTCTCGTTCGGGCTGCTCCCGGCGTTCGTGCTCGCGGCCGCGGGCGACGTCGCGTCGCCGGCCCTCGTGGCGACCGGCGCGCTGCTGGGCGTGGGCGCCCACGTCACCAACGTGCTCCCCGACCTCGACGACGACGTCGCCACCGGGGTCCGCGGCCTGCCGCACCGGATCGGTCGGCGCGCCTCGTCGGTCGCGGCGCCGGCGCTGCTCGCCGCGGCCGTGGTGGTCGTCGTGGCGCGGCTGCCCGACGGCGCTGGCTCCGGGGCCGCGGTCGCCGTCGCGGTCGGGGCGGTGGCGCTGGCGGTGGCGGCGGGCGCGGTGGGCCTGGTACGGCCCGCGAGCCGGGCGCCCTTCGCGCTGAGCATGGGCGTCGCCGCCGCGTGCGTCGCGCTGCTGGTGACGTCGGGTCCGCGGCTGCGCTGAGCCGTGTCGGTGGTCGGCGCGAGACTGAGGACATGGCGCAGGCGGTCGAGGAGCGGGTCGGCGCTCCCGCGGTGCCGGGTGGGGTGGTGCGTCCCGGCGGGCGGCGCGCGACGCCGTTCGTCCGCCCGCTGCGGCTGCGCGGCTGGGCGCCCTCGTCGTGGGGCTACGACCCGGCGCTCGAGTGCTTCTGGGCCGACCTGCGGCCCGACGGCGACGCCGCCCCCGTCCGCATCGGTCGCCGGCACCTCATCGCGACCGTGCCCGGCCTCGCGCGCGCGGTGGCGCGCACGGCCCGCGTGCCGGCCGCCGAGGCGTACCTCGCCCTGACCCGCTGACGCGGTCGCGCGCCGCGGTCCTCGACGCCGCGGTCCGCGAGGCCCGGCGCGGCCACCGCGAGGCGTTCGACCCCGGCCGGGTCCGACGCGACGCGACGGCCCGGGGCGGCGAGACTGGCGGGCATGACCGATCGTGCGCGCACGACGGCGGCGGCGCGCGACAACGCGGAGTGGTGCGAGGCGTTCTGCGCCTCCCACGGGCTGCCGGGCGCCCTCGACGTGGACGCGTGGGCGAGCCCGCGCCGGACGCCCGAGGGGTACCCCGACGCCGTGACGCTGCGCCGCGGCGTGGACCCGCGCGCGCTGCTCGCGCGGGTCGACGCGGGCCCCGGCTGCTCGGTGAAGGACTCGTTCGCTGACCTCGACCTTCGACGGGCGGGCTTCGACGTGCTGCTGGAGGCCGCCTGGCTGTGGCACGCCCCGCCGGCGTCGGGCTGGGGCGCGCCGTCGTGGCGGGAGGTCACCGACGAGGCGGGCCTCCTCGCGTGGGAGGCCGCGTGGGCGGACGGGCCGCCCGCGGGGCTGTTCCGGCCCGAGCTGCTCGCCCACCCGCGGGTGCGCCTGCTCGCGGAGGTGGTGGACGGCGTCGTGCGCGCCGGCTGCGTCGTCACCCGGGGGAGCGCGGGCGTGGTGGGCGTCTCCAACGTCTTCGACCCCGAGCGCGGGGACCCGTGGCGCGGCATCCTCGCGTGGGTCGCCGCGCGCGCGCCGGGCCGGGCGGTGGTCGGGTACGAGGCCGGCAAGGCGCTCGACACGGCGGTCGCGGCGGGGTTCGAGCCGATCGGCGCGCTGCGGGTCTGGCTGCGCTGAGCCGAACCCACGGCGCCCGGCACCCCGGCGCCGGATCCTCGTCCGCCCGGGAGCGGCCCCACGCTCCCGAAGGACATTGGTCCTGGCGTTCCGCGAGGCTCTTTTCTACTGTTAGGGGAGTGGAAAAGGGGTCGACGGCGGCACGGCCGGCATGAGGGCGCGCTGGCTCGTCCGCACGAACGCCGTCGTCGTGGCCTGGCTCGTCGCCGCGGCCGCGGTCGCCGTCGCGCACCGGTGGGTGCCGGCCGCGCCCTGGCTGATGACCCACCTGCTGCTGCTCGGTGCGGCGAGCACGGCGATCCTCATCTGGTCGGCGCACTTCGCGCAGGCCCTCGGGCGGCGCCCCGTGCCCGGCGGGCTGCGCCGGCAGGCGGTCCGGCTCGTCCTGCACCAGGTCGGCGCGCTCGCGGTGCTCGCCGGGCTCGCCGCGGGCCGGGGCGGCGCGGTGGCGGCGGGGGCCGCCGTCGTCGGGGCGAACGCCCTGTGGCACGCGGGCACGCTCTGGCCGGTGGCCCGTGACGCGCTCGGCACGCGCCTCGGCTGGACGACGCGGTACTTCGTCGGCTCCGCGCTGGCCCTCCCCGTGGGCGCCGCGCTCGGCTGGCGCATGGTCGACGCCGCGGGGGACGCCGCCGGGCGTGCCTACGTCGGCCACGTCACGGTGATGCTCCTCGGCTGGGTGGGGCTCGCCGTCGTCGGGACGCTCGTCACCCTGTGGCCGACCATGCTGCGCGTCCCCCTCGAGCCGCCCGCCGAGCGGGACGGGCGGCGCGCACTGCCCGTCCTGGCGGGCGCGCTGGGCCTCGTCCTGGCCGGGGCGGCGACCGGCGCGCGCCCCGTCGCGGCGCTCGGCCTCGCCGCCTACCTCGCCGGCCTCGCGGTGGCGGGGCGCCCGCTCGTCGCGCAGGCCCGACGCCGCGCGCCCGACACGTTCGGGGCGTGGTCGGTGGGCGCGAGCCTCGTCTGGCTGGTCGGCGTCGTCGGCGCCTGGGCGGCGATGGTGGCGACGGCCGGGTCGTGGCCGGACGCGCAGGCGCGGACGGGCGCGCTCGTCGCGCCGCTCGCCGTGGGCTTCACGGGGCAGGTCCTCCTCGGCTCGCTCGCGCACCTCGGCCCGATGGCGCTCGGCGGCGGGCCCGCGGCCGTGCGCGCGGCCCGCGACGTCGTCGAGCGCGGCCGGGGCGCGCGCCTCGTCCTCGCCAACGGCGGCCTCCTGCTCTTCGCCCTGCCGACGCCGAGCCTGGTCCGGGTCGGCGCGTCGATGCTCGCGCTCGCCGCGCTCGCGGCCACGCCCGTCCTGCTCGTGCGGGCGGTGGTCGTCTCCCGGCGGGCCCGCCGGCCGGACGGCGCCGCGGCCGAGGCGGTGGCGGCCGCCCAGCTCCTCGAGCGCCGCCGGGGCGGGCGCGGATCGGCCCTCGCGGCGGCCGGGGCGCTCGTCCTGCTCGTCGCGGGCGGCGTGGCGGCGGACCCGGCCGCGGTCGGCCTGGGGGCCCCCGCCGCGGGCGGCGTCGTGGCGACGGGCCGCGTCGTCGAGGTGGCCGTGACGGCCGAGGACATGCGCTTCGTGCCCGACGTCGTGCAGGTCGCCGCGGGCGACGAGCTCGTCGTCGTGGTGACCAACGCCGACGACGTCGTGCACGACCTCGTGCTCGACTCGGGCGCCTCGTCCGGGCGGATCGCGCCCGGCGCGACCGGGCGGCTCGAGGTCGGCGTCGTGGGGCGCGACCTCGACGGCTGGTGCTCGGTGGCCGGGCACCGCCAGATGGGCATGGTGTTCGCGGTCGACGTCGTGGGTGACGACGTCGTCGGCGGTGCCACGGACGGCGACGCACGGGGCGACGCCGCGGACGGCGAGTCCGGCGATCACGGTGACGCCCACGGCGGGGAGGACGCGCCGTCGGCGGCGGGCGACCTCGACCTCATGGCCGCGCCCGGCCCCGGCTTCGCCCCCTACGACCCCGTGCTCCCGCCCGCCGAGGACGCGACCGAGCACCACGTCACGCTCACGGTGACGGAGGTCGAGCGCGAGGTCGCCCCGGGCGTCACGCAGACGCTGTGGACGTTCGGCGGCACCGCACCGGGCCCCGTCCTGCGCGGCAGGGTCGGCGACACCTTCGTCGTCACGCTGGTCAACGACGGCACGATCGGGCACTCGATCGACTTCCACGCGGGCGCGCTGGCGCCGACCGAGCCGATGCGCACCATCGAGCCGGGCGAGTCCCTGACGTACACGTTCACGGCCACCCGGTCCGGCGTCTGGATGTACCACTGCTCGACGATGCCGATGTCCCTGCACATCGCGAACGGGATGTTCGGCGCCGTCGTCATCGACCCGCCCGACCTGCCCGCCGTGGACCGCGAGTACCTGATCGTGCAGTCCGAGGTGTACCTCGGGCCGCAGGGCGGCATCGCCGACGCCGGCCGCATCGCCGCCGAGCGCCCCGACCTCGTCGTCTTCAACGGCTACGCGAACCAGTACGACCACGCGCCGCTGACGGCGCGGGTGGGGGAGCGCGTGCGCCTCTGGGTGCTCGACGCCGGGCCCAGCCGCGCGACGTCGTTCCACGTCGTCGGCGGGCAGTTCGACACGCTGTTCCGGGAGGGCGCGTGGCTGCTCGGCGGGCCCGGCGCGCCGCCGACGACGGGCGGCGCCCAGGCGCTCGCCCTGCAGCCGGCCGAGGGCGGGTTCGTCGAGCTGACCTTCCCCGAGCCGGGCCGGTACCCGTTCGTCTCGCACGTCATGGTCGACGCCGAGCGCGGGGCGCACGGGTTCGTCGAGGTCCGGTGAGCGGGCGCCCGACGGCCGCCGCCCCGGGGCCGCGCCGGGGCGCCGTGGCTAGCCTGGACCGATGAGCGGTCCCGTCCTCCCGCCGCTCGTCGCGCCGGGCCCGCCCCTGACGCCCGACGAGCGGGCGCGCTACGCGCGCCACCTCCTCCTGCCGGAGATCGGCGACGTGGGCCAGCGC
>JAAZAC010000312.1 GCA_012514545.1 Actinomycetales bacterium
CCCATCTCGTGCGTCGCGACGACCATCGTCATGCCGTCCGCCTTGAGCTCGATGAGCAGGTCGAGGACCTCGCCCACGAGCTCGGGGTCGAGCGCGCTCGTCACCTCGTCGAGCAGGAGGAGGCTCGGCGACGTCACGAGCGCGCGGGCGATGGCCACGCGCTGCTGCTGCCCGCCCGAGAGCTGGTCGGGGTAGGCCCGGGCGCGCGCCGCGAGCCCCACCCGCTCGAGCATCGCGGTCGCGCGCTCCTCCGCCTCCGCCCGCGGCACCTTGTGCACCAGCCGCGAGGCGAGCGTGACGTTGTCCAGCACGCTCATGTGCGGGAACAGGTTGAACGCCTGGAACACCATGCCCATCCGCGCGCGCAGCGCGTCCGCGTCCTTGCGCGGGTCGGTGATCTCGTCGCCCTCGAGCCAGATCGCGCCGTCGTCGACCTCCTCGAGCAGGTCGATCGTGCGCAGGAGCGTCGACTTTCCCGAGCCGGAGGCGCCGATGAGCACCACGCACCGGTGGGCGTCGACGTCGAGGTCCACCCCGTCGAGCACGAGGTGGTCGCCGAACGACTTGCGCACCTGCTCGACGCGCAGGAGGGGGGTCGCGGCGCTCATCGCAGGGCCCCCGCGCCGCCGGGCAGCCCGCTCGTCGCGCCCACCCAGCCGCTGCGCCGGGCCAGGGCGTCGGTGAACCGCGTGAGCGGGATGGTCAGCAGCACGAACAGCACGCCGGCCACCACGTACGGCGTGAAGTTCGCGTACGCCGAGGTCTGGATCTGGGCCGCACGGACGGCGTCGATGGCGCCCAGGATCGAGATGAGGCCCGAGTCCTTCTGCAGCGCGACGAGGTCGTTGAGCAGGGGCGGCACGACCCGGCGCACCGCCTGGGGCAGGACGACGTGCCGCATCGCCTGGCCGCGGGACAGCCCGAGCGACCGCGCCGCCGCCACCTGCGACGGGTGGATCGACTCGATGCCCGCGCGGAACACCTCCGCGACGTACGCGGAGTACGTGAGCACGAGCGCGAGGCCGCCGAGGAGCACCGCGTCGCGCGGGATCCCCTGCAGCCGCAGCCCCGGCAGGCCGAAGCCGACGAGCAGCAGCACGAGGATGAGCGGCAGCCCGCGGAACACGTCGACGTACGCGGTCGCCGCGGCCCGCAGCGGGAAGAACACCGGCCCGCGCAGCGTGCGCGCGATCGCGAGCCCCAGGGCCACCACGAGGATGACGACGGCGGCCACCGCCATCACGCGCAGGTTCAGCCACAGGCCCTCGAGCACCTTCGGCAGGGACGAGAGGGCGACGTCGGGGTCGAAGAACGACTGCCGGACGCGCGGCCAGCCCGGCGACGTCACGAGCACCGTCACCGCCAGCGCGGTGACGACGGCGGTGCTCGCGACGGCCACGCCCGCCGACCGGAGCGCCTGGCGCCGTCGGAACGCGTCGCGCTCGCGCTGGCGCTCCGACGGTGTCCAGGTGCTCATGGCGGTGCGGTGGCTCTCCTCGCGGGGTGCCGGTCGGCTCGGTGAGGTCCGCGGCGGCTCAGTCGAGGACCGGGGCGCCCGCGGCGTCCGTGAGCCACTCGGCCTCGAGCCGGGCCAGGGTGCCGTCCTCGCGCAGCGCGTCCACCGCCGCGGTGACGGCGGCGGTGAGCGGGCTGCCCTTGTCGAGCACGAGCCCGAACTGGTCCGGGTTGTCGCCGGCGGGCAGCTGGCCCACGAGGACGCCGTCGTCGAGCTCGGCCGCCACGATGTACAGCGCCGTCGGCAGGTCGACGACGATCGCGTCCACCAGGCCCGAGGTGAGCGCCTGCTTCACCTGGTCGTTGTCGTTGAAGAGCTGGACGTCGGTGGTCGGCTGGATCGACTCCTCCGCGACGGCCGCGCTCGTCGTGCCGACCATCGCGCCGATCCGCAGCTCGGCCAGCTCGGCCAGCGTCGTCGCGCCCGCGGCCGGGCTGGAGCCGATCGTCACGACGGCCTGCGCGGTGTCGTAGTAGCTCGAGGAGAAGTCGAGGTTGGCGCGCCGCTCCTCGCTGATCGACACCTGGTTGATCGCGAAGTCGAAGTCCTTCTCGCCCGGGGCGATGATCTGGTCGAAGCTCACGCGCACCCACTCGACCTGGTCCGGCTCGAAGCCGAGCTCGGCGGCGACGGCGTACGCGACGGCGGACTCGAAGCCCTTGCCGTTGGTCGGGTCGTTGTCGACCATCCACGGCTCGTAGGCCGGGTCGGACGTGCCGATCGTCAGCACGCCCTCGGTGCGGGTCGGCAGGGCGTCGCCCTCGGCGGACGGGGCGCCGTCCTCCTCGGGGGCGCAGGCGGCGAGCGTGGCCGCCGTCGCGAGGGCGAGGGCCGCGGCGAGCGCGCGGCGGGCGGTGGGGCCGTGGGTCCGGGAACGTGCGGTACGCATGGGTGCCTCCGGGATGACGACGGGTGGCGCGCACGTCGTCGGGCAGCGCACGAAGGGCGGGGCGGGCGCGGCCTGCGTGCGGCGTGCCGGGGGTGGGGGCGCGCCGCGCGCACGCAGCGGCCTCAGCGTAGCCGCGGGAACGCCCCGTGGTCGCCGGTCGTTTCTCCAGGTAGGACGCGGACGGCGGGACGCCGCGGCCCGCGTGACGGACAGGCAGGCGTGGACGGAGAGAGGAGCGGGACGGGCCCCGTGGCACGGCGCTGGACCAACGGCCTGAAGACGGCCGCGCTCTTCGGCCTCCTGTGGGCGATCGTGCTCGCGCTGGGGGCCGTCGTCGGGCGCGGGCAGTACCTCTGGTGGTTCGCGGGCCTCGGCCTGCTCGGCACCGCGTACAGCTGGTGGAACTCAGACCGGATCGCCATTCGGGCGATGCGCGCGCGCCCGGTGAGCGAGCTCGAGCAGCCGGTGATGCACCGGATCGTCCGCGAGCTGTCCACCGCGGCGCAGCAGCCGATGCCGCGCCTCTACGTCTCGCCGACGGCGGCCCCCAACGCGTTCGCCACGGGCCGCAACCCCCGCAACGCCGCGGTCTGCTGCACGGAGGGCATCCTCGCGCTGCTCGACGAGCGCGAGCTGCGCGGCGTCCTCGGCCACGAGCTCATGCACGTCTACAACCGCGACATCCTCACCTCGTCGGTGGCCGCCGCGTTCGCGGGGATGATCACCTCGGTCGCCCAGTTCCTCATGCTCTTCGGCGGCGGCGACGACCGCCGGGGCGGCGGGAACCCGCTGGCGGTGCTCGCGATGGCGCTGCTCGCGCCGTTCGCCGCGGTGCTCGTCCAGCTCGCCATCAGCCGCACCCGCGAGTACGACGCCGACGCCGGCGGCGCCAGGCTCACGGGCGACCCGAGGGCGCTCGCGTCCGCGCTCGCGAAGATCGAGCGCGGCGCCGCCCGGCGGCCGCTCCCGCCCCACCGCGACCTCGTGGACGTCTCCCACCTCATGATCGCCAACCCGTTCCGTGCGGGCGGCCTGTCGTCGCTGTTCGCGACGCACCCGCCGATGGCCGAGCGGATCCGCCGCCTCGAGCGGATGGCCCAGGAGCAGGGCGGGATCATCCGGTACTGAGGTCGGCCCTGCCAGTCGGTCCCGGGTCGGTCGGTCCCGGGTC
>JAAZAC010000050.1 GCA_012514545.1 Actinomycetales bacterium
GCGGCGACGGCGCGCTGGCTCCCGTGCCCGGGCTGGCGGACCTCGTCGCCGCGAACCTGGCGCTCGTGCGCACCGAGCTCGGCCGGTTCTCGCGCCAGGTGTCGGGCTACTCGCTCGAGCACCTGCTCCCGGAGCGGGGCACCGACCTCGCGCGGATGCTCGTCGGCACCGAGGGCACGCTCGTCACCGTCCTGTCGGCGACCGTGCGGCTCGTGCCGATCCCGGACGCGGCGGTGCTCGTCGTGCTCGGCTACCCCGACATGCCCGCGGCCGCCGACGCCGTGCCCGCCCTCCTCGCGCACGCCCCCCAGGCCGTCGAGGGCCTGGACGCCCGGCTGGTCGACGTCGTGCGCCGGCACCACGGGGAGGCGCGCGTGCCCGCCCTGCCCGACGGCGCGGGCTGGCTCCTCGTCGAGGTCGCCGGCGAGAGCCGCGAGGAGGCGCTCGCGCGGGCGTCGGCGCTGGTCGCCGACGCGGGGGCGCTGGACGCGCGCGTGGTGCCGCCCGGCCCGGACGCGGCGGCGATGTGGCAGATCCGCGCCGACGGCGTGGGCCTGGCCGGGCGCACGCCCGACGGCGTGCAGGCGTGGCCGGGCTGGGAGGACGCCGCGGTGCCGCCGGAGCGCCTGGGCGCCTACCTGCGCGACTTCGACGCGCTCATGGCCGCGCACGGCGTGGACGGTCTCAGCTACGGGCACTTCGGCGACGGCTGCGTGCACGTGCGCATCGGGCTGCCGCTCGAGCGGCCGGAGGGCGTGCCCGCGTTCCGCCGGTTCATGGAGGAGGCCGCGGAGCTCGTCGCCTCCCACGGCGGCTCGCTGTCCGGCGAGCACGGCGACGGCCGCGCGCGCGGCGAGCTGCTGCGCGTCATGTACTCGCCCGAGACGCTCGAGGTCTTCGCGGGCGTCAAGCACCTGTTCGACCCGGCGAACGTGCTCAACCCGGGCGTGCTCGTGGACCCGCGCCCGCTCGACGCCGACCTGCGGCGCCCGCACGCGCGCCCCGTCCCGGCGGCGACGGGCTTCTCGTTCCGGCACGACGGCGGGGACTTCACCGCCGCGGTGCACCGGTGCGTCGGCATCGGCAAGTGCCGGGCGGACACGTCCGCCGACGGCGGGTTCATGTGCCCCTCGTACCGCGCGACGCACGACGAGAAGGACGTCACCCGCGGGCGCGCCCGGGTGCTGCAGGAGCTCGCCAACGGCACGCTCGTCACGGGCGGCTGGCGCGCGAAGGAGCTCCGCGAGGTCCTCGACATGTGCCTGTCCTGCAAGGCGTGCTCGAGCGACTGCCCGGCCGGCGTGGACATGGCGCAGTACAAGGCGGAGGTGCTGCACCGCGCGTACCGACGCCGGCTGCGCCCGCGCAACCACTACGCGCTCGGCTGGCTGCCGCGGTGGACCCGGCTGGTGTCCCGGTTCCGCCTCGCCGGCCTGGCGAACGCGGTGCTGGGCGTGCGCCCGCTCGCGTCGCTCGTGCTGCGGGTCGCGGGCCTGGACCCCCGCCGGGGGATCCCGCGCTTCGCGGCGACGTCGTTCCGCCGCGCCTGGGCGAGCGACGGCGCCGCGCACCATCGCCCGCAGGGCGTGGGCGAGGCGACCGGGCACGCGGCCGCCGGCGCCACGGGCGGGACCGACGCCGTGCGCCGGGTCGTCGTGTGGGCGGACTCGTTCAGCGACGGGTTCGACCCCGACGTGCCGCGCGCCGTCGTCCGGCTGCTCGAGTCCGCGGGCTACGAGGTGATCGTGCCGACGGAGGACGCGTGCTGCGGGCTGACCTGGGTCTCCACCGGCCAGCTCGAGGGGGCGCGGCGCCGGCAGCAGCGCCTGCTCGGCGTGCTGGGTCCCTTCGCCGTCAACGGCGTGCCGATCGTGGGCGTCGAGCCGTCGTGCACCGCCCTCCTGCGCAGCGACCTCGTCGACCTCAACCCGGACGACCCGCGGGCGGTCGCCGTCTCGCGCGCGGCGCGGACGCTCGCCGAGCTGCTCACGTCGACGGGGCCCGACGGGCCGGCCGACGACTGGGCGCCGCCGGACCTGACGGGGACGACCGTCGTCGCGCAGCCGCACTGCCACCAGCACTCGGTCATGGGCTACGGCGCCGACCTCGAGCTGCTGCGGCGGGCCGGGGCGACCGTGCGCACCCTCGCCGGGTGCTGCGGGCTCGCCGGCAACTTCGGGTACGAGGCCGGCCACTACGACGTCTCGGTCAAGGTCGCCGAGCACGCGCTGCTCCCGGCGCTGCGCGAGGCGGAGCCGGGCACGGTGCTCCTCGCCGACGGCTTCAGCTGCCGTACGCAGGCGGACCAGCTCGCGGGCGTCCGTGGCGTCCACCTCGCCCAGCTCCTCGCCCCCCGCGAGACCGCGGACGCCTAGGCCGGGCGTCACCCGAACGGGCGCGCCCGGTTCACCCGTCCGGGCGTTTTGTCCGTTTCGCTCGTGCACAGGGCATTCCGGGCACAGATTTCACCCGCTAGAGTCACGGGGCCAGGGTCGACCCCCTCCGAACTGTGCAGAGTCGCCATGTCGCAGCACGCCGTCGCCTCGCCTCCCTCGCGGGCCGCGCGTCAGCCCGCGGGGTTCACGGTGCCCGAGGAGCCGATGGGCGACCAGCTCGACGCCCTCCTCGGCGAGCACCTCATGCCGCTGCGCGCGCGCACCCCCGGGCGCCGCGACGAGCCCTACCTGCTCGCGGTCGACGCGGCGGGCCAGCCGGTGGTCGTCGAGGTCGTGCCGGTGCTCGACGAGGCGGCGGTGATCCGCGCGCTCGGCTACGCAGGCCGCGCGGCGCGGATGAGCACCGCCGACCTCGCGGCGGCCTACCGCGGGGGCCCGGAGCGGTTCGCCTCGCACCTCGCCGCGTTCCGGCTGACCGTCCCCGCCACCGCGTTGCTGTCGACGTTCGTGCGCGGCGGCGCGCGCCTGCTCCTCGTCTGCTCGCACATCTCCCCGGGCGTGGCCGACGTGCTCGAGTTCCTGCTCCAGCCCGGCTGGCAGGTCGACGTGCTGCACGCCCACGTGGTCACCGAGCCCGACGGGCAGCGCGTCGTGGAGCTGTCCCCGGTGGCCCGGCCCACGCCGCCGCGCCGCGACTTCGACCCGCCGCCGTGGGCGCGCGAGCGGGAGGACCCGCTGTTCGACCCCACGCCCCTGTTCCGCTCGACGCCCGTGCGCCGCTCGACCCGCGCGCTGACGCCCGACGCGCCGCTCGGCCCCGCCGACCCGCCGGCCGACCTGCGCCCCCCCGCGCCGACGACGGCGTCGCGCGCCCCGGCCCCCGCCGCCGCCCCGTCCGCGGTGCCCGGCGGTGCGGCGGCCCGCCCCGCGCCCGCGGTGGTCCCGCCGTCGTTCGCGGTGCCCGTCACGCCCGGCAAGGGGACCCCGATCGCCGTCGACCCGGTCCTCGCCGCGCTCGGCGAGGTGCTCGAGGGCCCGGCGCCGCTGGTCTGGGCCCCGGACGCCCACGGCCCCGGCTTCGAGGCGATGCTGCGCGCCGACGGCGTCATCGAGCTCGCGGACGGCTCCCGCTTCGGGGACCTGGAGGAGGCCACGCGCGCGGTGAGCGGCGTCGTCGGGCCCCTGGACGTCTGGCAGGTCTGGCACGTCGACAGCGCGACCGGGCCGACCCTCGCCGAGCTCGCGGCCGTCGCGTTCCCCGACCAGTTCTGAGGGCCGTCAGCCCCAGCCGTAGGCCGCCGTCCAGCGCGTGACCTCGGCGTAGAAGCGCTCGCGCGCCGGCGCCCGCGACAGCGTCAGGTCGTGCAGCCCGCCCGCGATCCGGACCACGGTGACCACCGGGCCGAGGAGGACGGCCCGCCGGGCCAGCAGGTCGACGTCGAGCACCGCGTCCGCCTCGCGCATCGCCTCGCGCCACCGCGTCTGCAGCACGGAGCGCGCGGAGACGGCGACGAGCACCGGGAACGGCAGGTCCAGGCCGCGGGCCACCCGCGCGTGGCCGGTGAGGATCGCCTGGATCCAGCCGGGCCGCACGGGGAAGTACGGCGTCGGGCGCCACGCGGTGTCGTACTCCCACTCCCCGCCGTGGTCGACGTGGATGGTCCGCGCGTAGAAGCCCGGGTCGGTCGTGATGAGCGGGGCCTTGGGCTGCGTGCGGGCGAGGGCCTGGACCACGGGCATCGACAGGGTGCGCAGTACCGTCGAGCCGCGCAGCTCGAGCCACGGCGCGTTGAGCACCATGCCGCTCACGACGCCGGGGCGGCGCTGCGCCCACAGCGGCGCGACCAGCCCGCCCGTCGAGTGCGCCATCACCATGAGCCGCGCGTGCTCGCCGAGCTCGGCCCGGACGACGTCGACCGCGGCGTCGAGCTCCTCGTCGTAGACCGCGAGGTCGTCGACGTAGTTCGGGGTCTGGTGCGGGCGCAGGCTGCGGCCGTACTTGCGCAGGTCGAGCGCGTAGAACGCCGCCCCCTGCGCGTGCCAGTACCGCGCGAGCGGCACCTGGAAGAAGTAGTCGTTCCAGCCGTGCAGGTAGAGCACCGCGCGCGCGGGCCGGACCTCGACGGCATCGGGCGGCCGGTAGCGGACGAGGGTGGCGACGACCTCGCCCTCGTCGTCGTCGGCCAGGGGGAGGGTGAGCGCCTCGAAGCCCTCGCCGAGGACGTCGGGCACCCACCCGGCCTCCGCCGGGGGACCGGGCGGGACGTCGGTGGCCGGCGCGGGCGCCGCGGGTACGTCGCGGGCGGTCACGGCGCGCCCACCTCGACGACGACCTTGCCGAACTGCTCGCCGGAGGCCAGGCGGGCGAACGCGTCCCGGGCGCGGGCGAGCGGCACGACCGAGTCGATCACCGGGCGCACGCCGCTGCGCGCGCAGAACCGCAGCAACGCCTCGAGGTCCTCCTTCGCGCCCATCGTCACGCCGACGACGCGCACGTCGGTGAAGAACACCCGGGCGAGCTCCGCGGGTGGCCGGTCGCCCGTCGTCGCGCCCGCCACGACGACGACGCCGCCCGGCCGGACCGCGCGCAGCGAGTGCCCCCACGTGGCCTCGCCGACCGTCTCGACGACCGCGTCCACGGTGAAGGGCAGCCGCGCGCCCGGCTCGACCGCCAGGGCCGCGCCGAGCGCCAGGGCCCGCTCCCGGCGCTCGGCCGTGCGGGACGTCACCACCACCTCGAGGCCGGCCGCCGCGCCCAGGCGCGTGGCCGCCGTCGCGACGCCGCCCCCCGCGCCCTGGACGAGCACCCGGTCGCCGGGCCGCAGCCCCGCGGCGACGAAGAGCATCCGGTACGCGGTGAGCCACGCCGTCGGGAGGCAGGCGGCCTCGGCGAACGACAGCTCCGGCGGCTTGGGCACGAGGTTCCACGTCGGCACGGCGACCTGCTCGGCGAGCGTGCCGGGGTAGCGCTCGGACAGCAGGGAACGGCGCTCGTCGGGCCCGACGCCGTGCCCGGTCGCCCCGATCACGGCGTGCAGGACGACCTCGCGGCCGTCGGGCGTGACGCCCGCGCCGTCGGTGCCGAGCACCATGGGCAGGCGGTCGGCGGGCAGGCCGACGCCGCGCAGCGCCCACAGGTCGTGCTGGTTGAGCGCGGCGGCGCGCACGTCCACGACCGTCCAGTGCAGGGCCGGCTCGGGGCGCGGGACCCGCCGGACGGCCAGCGCGGCGAGGGGGTCGTCGCGGTCCGCCGCCACGGCGACCGCCGCGAGCATCTCCGCCATGGTGTGCACGCTAGCCGAGCGGGCGCGGGCGCGGCCGGGCGGCAGTCGGCGGGGTCAGAGGAGCGGCAGGTAGGAGGCGATCTCCGGGAGGCCGTCGGCGGTGTGGCGGGGCTGCAGGGCGGCGCGCACCGCCTCGGCGTCGGCGGGCACACGGCCGCACGCCACGCGCAGCCAGGCGAGCGGGTCGGCCACCTCGAGGTCGGGCCCGCCGCGCTCGACGAGCACGTCCCGCAGCGCCTCCGCGACCACGGTCACCGCGCCGGGCTCGAGCGGCCCGC
>JAAZAC010000313.1 GCA_012514545.1 Actinomycetales bacterium
AGGGCATCGAGCGCAAGGCCGCGAACGCCCTCCTGGTGAAGCTCAACCAGATCGGCACGCTCACCGAGACGCTCGACGCCGTGACGCTCGCCCAGCGCAACGGCTTCATGACGATGACCTCGCACCGCTCCGGCGAGACCGAGGACGTCACGATCGCCGACCTGTCCGTGGCCACCAACGCCGGCCAGATCAAGACCGGCGCCCCGGCCCGCGGCGAGCGGATCAACAAGTACAACCAGCTCCTGCGCATCGAGGAGGAGCTCGACGACGCCGCCCGGTACGCGGGCGCGAGCGCCTTCCCGCGCTGGAAGCGCTGAACACCTGACGGGTGGCGGGGCCCGGCCGGAGCGATCCGGCCGGGCCCCGCGCTCGTGCGGGGCCCGGCCTGCGAACCCGTGCTCGCGAACGCGCAGAGTGGAACGAAATGCCGGCGTTTCGTTCCACTACGCGGCGTGGAGCCGCATCTCGTTCCACTCTGCGCCGACGGGGCGGAGGGGCGCCGATGGGGCGGAGGGGCGCCGACGGGGCGGAGGGGCTGCGACGGTGCGGAGGGCCCGGCGACGAGGGGCGCGCCGGGGACGGCCCTCCCGGGTGCGCCCGCCCTCGCGCGGCACAATCGGACCCATGGCCCGCCGTCCCCCGTCCCCCGTCGCCGCGCGCCCCGCGCCGGCCGCGCGGACGCGCCGCGACGACGCGCGGCCACGCCGCGACGACGCGCGGCGGGCGGGTACCCGGCCGGCCGGGGCGCGGGCCGGCCGCGGTCGCGAGGACGGCGAGCCTCGGCCCGCCCGCCTCGCGCGGGTGCTGTCCGTGCGCGCGCTGGTGCTCGGCATGGTGCTGCTGGCGGGCTTCACGCTGCTGTTCCCGACGGTGCGCGCCTACCTGGCCCAGCGCGCCGAGCTCGCGGCCCTCGCCGGCCAGGTGGCCGCGGCCGAGCAGGCCGAGCGCGACCTGCAGCGCGAGCTCGACCGCTGGGAGGACGACGCGTACGTCGCGGCGCAGGCCCGCGAGCGCCTCTCCTACGTCCTGCCCGGCGAGACCGCCTACCGCGTCATCGACCCCGAGGTGGTCGTCGAGGAGGAGCCGGAGGACGGCCCCGAGCCCGCGGACGGTCCGACCCTGCCCGACGGCGGCGCCGTCGCCCCCTGGTACGCGACGGTGTGGGACTCGCTCGCGGCCGCGGGAGCGTCGGGCCCGGAGGCCGAGGAGTGACGCCCGAGGCCGGGCGTGGGACGGGGCCCGACGGCGGCCCGCCGACCCCGGAGGACCTCGCCGTCGTCACCGAGCAGCTCGGCCGCCCGCCGCGCGGCGTCGTGGCGGTCGCGGCCCGCTGCGTCTGCGGCCGCCCGACCGTCGTCCGCACCGCCCCGCGCCTGCCGGACGGCACGCCCTTCCCGACGACGTACTACCTCACCCACCCGGTCGCCGTCGCCGCCGTGTCGCGGCTCGAGGCGGCGGGCGCGATGCGCGAGATGAACGAGCGGCTCCGGGCGGACCCGGAGCTCGCGGCCGCGCACCGCCGGGCGCACGAGGACTATCTCGCGCGGCGCGCGGAGCTGGGCGAGGTGCCCGAGATCGCCGGGGTGTCGGCGGGCGGCATGCCCGACCGCGTGAAGTGCCTGCACGTGCTCGTGGCGCACGCGCTCGCGCGTGGGCCCGGCGTGAACCCGCTGGGCGACGAGACGCTCGCCCGGATCGCCCCCGAGTGGTCGCCGGGGGTCTGCCGCTGCTGACAGCCGTCGGGCGGCGCGTCGTCGTCGGCCTCGTCGTCGTCGGCCTGCTCCTCGCGGGCGGGGCCGTGGCCCTTGTGCTCCGCTGGGAGGACGTCCTCGCGTGGCTCGACGCGCCGGCGGTGCTGCGCGTCAACGCCGCCGCGCTCGAGGTCGACCTGCCGCCGGGCGCGGTCGAGGACCCGACGCGCACCGCCTGCGCGGGCCAGGGCGCGCTGCGCTGCGCCTGGACCGACGCGCCCCCGCAGCGGGCGGTGGCGGACGTGGTGGCCGGGCTGCGCGCCCTCGACGTCGACGTGGCGGACGCCGTCTGCGGCGGCGACGCCCTGCCGTCGACGGCGATGCCGGGCTCCGAGATCCGGTGCGGAGCCCGGGTCACGGTCCGGGCCGCCGACCTCTGGGTCCTGGCGACGGACGAGACACCGTTCGGCGGCGTGCCGCTGGGCCGGACGGCCCTGTGGTTCTCGTGGGACACCGTGGACATGTCGTGGCCGCTGTACGCGCGGGTCGCGGCGGCCGACCCGTACCCGTACGCCGAGGAGGCGTCCCCGATCCCCACCGAGGACGAGGTGGCGGCGGTCCTCCCGGCGCGGTACCGGGCCGCGCTCGACGCCTGCTGGCGGCTGCCCGAGGACGACCCGGCCGGGCCCTGCCACGCGTGGGAGGGGCCTGTGGACGTCGTCGACCTCCCCGGGGACGGCCAGGTGGAGGCGTTGGTCGGCGAGCTGGTGGCGGCCGGGTTCTTCGTCGACGCCGCGGAGCCCGGCTGGACGGGGGCGCCCATGAGCGCGCACCGGTTCGTCCGCGCGGGCGGGTGGTCGGGCGTCGTCGTCAGCGTCCGGCTCGAGGACGGCGGGCTGGTCGCGCACGTCACCGCCTGGTGATGGCACGCTTGCGCGCGTGACTGCGACGCGCGTGGCCGGCATCGACTGCGGCACCAACTCCATCCGCCTGCTCGTCGCCGACGTCGAGGACGGGCGGCTCGTCGACCTCGACCGGCGCATGGAGGTCGTGCGCCTCGGGCAGGGCGTCGACCGGACGGGGCGCCTGGCCCCGGAGGCGCTCGCGCGCACCCTCGACGCCGCCCGGCGCTACGCGGCGATCTGCGCCGACCTCGGCGCCGAGCGCATCCGGTTCGTGGCGACGTCGGCGACCCGCGACGCGGAGAACCGCGCGGAGTTCGTCGAGGGGGTCCGCGAGGCGCTGGGGGTGACCCCCGAGGTCGTCGACGGCGCGGAGGAGGCGGCGCTGTCCTTCCGCGGCGCGACGAGCGTCCTCGCGGGGCGCCACCCGGGCCCGTTCCTCGTCGTCGACATCGGCGGCGGCTCGACGGAGGTCGTGCTCGGCGCCTCCGACGTCGAGGCGGCCTGGTCCATGGACGTCGGCTGCGTGCGCCTGACCGAGCGGCACCTGCACGGCGACCCGCCGTCGGACGCCGAGGTCGCGGCCGCGACGGCCGACGTGCGTCGGCTCCTCGACGACGCCGCGCGCCGCGTGCCGTTCGGCCGCACGGCGACGCTCGTCGGCCTGGCGGGCTCGGTGACGACGGTGACCGCGCACGCGCTGGGGCTGCCGCGCTACGACCCGGCGGCCATCGACGGCGCGGTGCTCGAGGTCGACCGGGCGCTGGCCTCGTGCGCGGCGCTGCTCGCGGCGAGCCGCGCCGAGCGGGCGGCCCTGCCGTTCATGCACCCGGGGCGGGTGGACGTCATCGGGGCGGGGGCGCTCGTCTGGGCGGAGGTCGTGCGCCGGGTGGCCGCCGACGTCGGGGCGGCCGGGGGAGCGCTGCGGGTCGCCGTGACCTCCGAGCACGACATCCTGGACGGGATCGCGCTGAGCGCCGCCGACGGCGCGTGATCGGGGGAGGGGCGATGGCGGGGACGACGACGGGCCACGAGGGGACGGGCGCGACCGCGCTGCCGCACCCGCGCGTCGGGGGTCGCTTCGCCTCGCCGGTGCCGCCGGGGACCGGCTGGCCGGGGGACCTCGCGGACGCGACGACGCCGGTGGCGACCTCGGCGGACGAGGTCGCCGCGCTCGCGGCGGCCGCCCCGGACCTCGCGACCCTCGGGGCGGCGTCGTCGGTCTGCCGGGCGTGCCCGCGGCTCGTCGCGTGGCGCGAGCAGGTCGCGGTGACGAAGCGGCGGGCGTTCGCGGACCAGCCCTACTGGGGTCGGCCGGTGCCGAGCTTCGGGGACGACGCGCCGCGGCTCCTCGTCGTCGGGCTCGCGCCCGCGGCCCACGGCGGCAACCGCACGGGCCGCATGTTCACGGGCGACCGGTCCGGCGACTGGATCTTCGCGGCCCTGCACCGCGCGGGCCTCGCCTCGCAGGCGGCGAGCACCGACGCGGCCGACGGTCTCGAGCTGCGCGGCGTGCGGATGCTCGCGCCGGTGCGTTGCGCGCCGCCGGACAACGCGCCGCTGCCGGCCGAGCGCGACACGTGCCACCTGTGGCTGCGCCGCGAGCTCGCCCTGCTGCCCGACGCGCGGGCGGTGCTCGTGCTGGGGGCGTTCGGCTGGACGACGTTCCTCGCCGCGGCCCGGGCGTCCGGGTGGTCGGTGCCGCGGCCCGCCCCGCGCTTCGGGCACGGCGCCGAGGCCGTGCTCCACCGGGCGGATGGCGCGGCAGTCACGCTGGTCGGCTGCTACCACGTGTCGCAGCACAACACGCAGACGGGCCGCCTCACCGAGGCGATGCTCGACGCCGCGATCGCCCAGGCATGGGCGGCGGCCACGCGCGCCTGAGGATGCCCGGGCGGCACCGCGACGGGGGGTTCGCCGTCGGCGGACAGGGCTTGTGAAAGTTTTCACATGCGCCTACCGTGTCAAACATGACCGCGCAGCAGCCCCAGCCCGCCGTCGTCGCCCCGCGCCCGCGCAAGGTCCCGCGGATCGTCATCCTGGGCGGCGGCTACGTCGGCTTCTACACCGCCCTGCGCCTGCGGCGGCGCCTG
This sequence comes from Actinomycetales bacterium, assembly GCA_012514545.1. Taxonomy (GTDB): domain Bacteria; phylum Actinomycetota; class Actinomycetes; order Actinomycetales; family Cellulomonadaceae; genus Actinotalea. The sequence continues at coordinate 4,687 of JAAZAC010000313.1, forward strand.
GGCCGGCGCGAGGCGGCGATCGTCGTCGTCGACCCGCGGTCGTACATGACCTACCAGCCCTTCCTGCCCGAGGCGGCGGCCGGCTCGCTCGAGCCGCGCCACGTCGTCGTCTCCCACCGGCAGGTGCTGCGCGGCGTCGACGTGCTCAACGGGCGCGTCACCGGGGTCCGGCACGCCGACCGGACCGTGCGCATCGCGCCCGAGTACGGCGACGAGTACGAGATCACCTACGACCACCTCGTCGTCGCGCTCGGCTCCGTGTCCCGCACGCTGCCCATCCCCGGGCTCGCCGAGCAGGGGATCGGGTTCAAGCACGTCGAGGAGGCCATCGCACTGCGCAACCACGTGCTCGCGCGGCTCGACGCGGCCGCGTCCACGTGGGACCACGACGTGCGGCGCCGCCTGCTCACCTTCACGTTCGTCGGCGGCGGGTTCGCCGGGGTCGAGGCGCTCGCGGAGGTCGAGGACCTCGCACGCTCGGCCGTGCGCGGCGGCCGGTACGAGGGCGTCCGGCCCGAGGACCTGCGGTTCGTCCTCATCGAGGGCTCGACGCGGATCCTGCCCGAGCTGGGCGAGGAGATGGGCGGCTACGCGCTCGAGCAGCTCCGGCGGCGGGGGATCGAGGTGCACCTCGCGACGTTCCTGTCCTCGTGCGTCGACGGTCACGTGGTGACCTCCACGGGCGTCGAGTTCGACTCGGCGACGATCGTGTGGACCGCGGGCGTCCAGGCGAACCCCGTGCTCGCCGAGACCGACCTGCCCCTGGACGACGGCGGCCGCGTCCGCGCGCTGCCCACCCTCCAGGTGGCGACCGCCGACGGCGAGGTGGTCGAGGGCGTGTGGGCGGCCGGCGACTGCGCCGCCGTGCCCGACCTGACCAACCCGGGCCACCTGTGCTCGCCCAGCGCCCAGCACGCCGTGCGCCAGGCCCGCCACCTCGGCGACAACCTCGCGCGGTACCTGCGCGGCGCGGACGTGCGCCCCTACCGCCACGCGCACGTCGGGACCGTCGCCTCGCTCGGCCTCGGCAAGGGCGTCGCGCAGGTGTACGGCGTGAAGGTGCGCGGGTGGATCGCCTGGTTCCTGCACCGGACGTACCACCTCGCACAGATGCCCACGCTCGACCGGAAGGTGCGCATCGTCCTCGACTGGACGCTGGCGCTGTTCTTCCCGCGCGAGATGGTCGCGCTCGGCCGGCTGCACGACCCGCGGGCGACCTTCGTCGAGGCCGCGGCCTCGACCGCCGCGCGGGCGCCGGGGCGCGGCCCGACGCCGGACGGCCGCGGGGGCGCCGGAGGCGCCGGCGGCACCGGGAGCGTCGAGGGCGCCCGGGCGGCCTGACCCCGAGCCCGAGCCCGAGCCCGAGTCCACCACCCCACCGCGAGCTCGCCGCAAGGTCTCGATCTCGGCGGGGTGCAGGAGCGGGCGGCGGGGCCGGCGGGGGAAGATGGGCCCGGGCCCCCGTAGCCCAATCGGCAGAGGCAGCCGGCTTAAACCCGGTCCAGTGCAGGTTCGACCCCTGCCGGGGGCACCCGCCCCACGCCCGCCGGCGAGAGCGCGCCGTGTCCGTCACCCGAGACGCGCCGTCCGACATCCGGACCATCCCGTCACCCGCCGTCGACGCAGCCGTGTGGCGCTGACCTGCGAAAACTGTCGAAGCCCGTTCGAAAGTATCGGCCGTTCGGGTGAGGGCCCGGATCGGGCATTTCGGGCGTGTCTCATATGGCGAGAATCGTCCGACAACGTTGCCTATACCGCTCATGTCGGCCTAGCGTGTGGGCACCCGGACACTGCCACACGCAAAGGGGCGATCATGCGGCATTCCACCCTCCGGGCCGTCACGGCCGCGTTCGCGGCCGCCGCGGTAGGCCTCGCCTCCGCAGTCACGGCTCTGTCAGCGGCGGCGGCGGAGGCCGTCGTCATCAGCAGCGACTTCGAGAGCGGCGACCCCGCCCCCTGGCAGGCGCGGGGGACGACGCTCACGGTCGTGGACACCGACGCGCACGAGGGCGCGCACAGCCTCGCCGTCACCGGCCGCACGGCCGACTGGCACGGCGTGGAGACGGACATCGCGCCCCTCGTCTCCGCCGGCCAGACGGTGACCGTCTCCGGCTGGATCAAGCTCATCGACCCGGGCAGCACCACCGCCAAGTTCACGATCAACGGGACGACCACCAACTCCTTCACCCAGGTCTCCGACCCGGTCCCGGTGGACGAGACCGCGTGGGTCGAGATGACGGGCTCGTACACCGTGCCGAGCGGTGAGGCCGGGCTGATCCTCTACGTCGAGGCCGCCGAGCCGACCGCAGACTTCCTCGTCGACGACATCGTGGTGACGGTGTCCGGTGAGCCCGCCGGGCCCGGCGTCGTCGTCGTGAGCGCCGTCGACTTCGACGACGAGACGACCGGCGACTGGACCCAGAGCGGCGGCCCGACGCTCGGCTACGTCGACGCGGACGGCGGCAAGGCGCTCGCCATCACGCGCGCGGCCGACTACGAGGGCATCCAGTCCCCGACCGGCCTGCTGGCCAAGAACGTCGTCTACACGCTCTCGATGCGGGCCAAGCTGCCCGACGACTCCCCGGTCGACTCGACGGAGGTCCGGTTCGTCGTCAAGCCGAACTACACGTGGGTCGGCAACGCGACGGTCACCAAGGACGACTGGACCGAGATCCGCGGCGAGTACTCCGTGCCGGCCGACGTGGCCGACCTCAACGAGGTGCAGATCTACATCGGCACCGCCGACCAGGCCGTCGGCGCGTACACGGTGCTCGTCGACGACATCCTCGTGACGCGGCCCGCGGGCGGCGGCGACCACACGCCCGTCGACCTCACGTTCGACTTCGAGGACGGCACGCTGCAGGGCTGGATCCCGCGCGACGCCGGCGGCGACCCGTCGGTCACCGTCACCGACGCCGAGGCGCACGAGTCCACCTACGCGGCGCTGGTCAGCGAGCGCGACGGCCAGGGCGACGGCATCGGGCTCGACGTCTCGGCGATCTTCGAGCCGAGCGTCACCTACGACGTCGTGGCCTGGGTGAAGATGGCCGAGGGCGAGGCGCCCGACGACATCTGGCTGTCCATGCAGCGCGTCAACGAGGGCTCGGACACGTTCGACACGCTCGGCCAGTTCGCGAACGTCGGCTCCTCCGGGTGGACCCGCGTGGAGACCTCGTTCACGATGGCGAGCGCCGAGCAGGCGCTGCTCTACTTCGAGACGTCGTACAACACCGGCGGGCCGGGGTCGTTCCTCGTGGACGACATCTCGATCCGCTCGCGCGACGTCGAGGTGCAGCCGCTCCCGCCGCTGAAGGACGCCGTCGACTTCCCGCTGGGCGTCGCGATCGACAGCCGGGAGACGGTCGGCGCGTCCGCCGAGCTGACCCTGCGGCACTTCAACCAGGTGACGGCCGAGAACCACATGAAGGTCGAGGCCTGGTACGACGCCGACCGCACCTTCCGGATGCACCCGGAGGCCATCGCGGTGATGGACTTCGCGCAGGCGAACGACCTGCGGGTCTACGGCCACGTGCTGCTGTGGCACAGCCAGACGCCGGCCTGGTTCTTCCAGGACGACGCGGGGAACCCGCTGACGGACAGCGACGCCGACAAGCAGGTCATGCGTGACCGCCTGCGGACCCACATCGTCAACGTGGCCGAGGCGATCGCCGACCGGTACGGCCCGTACGGCAGCGACACCAACCCGCTGGTGGCGTGGGACGTCGTCAACGAGGTGATCTCCGACAGCCCGGAGTTCGCCGACGGCCTGCGGCGCAGCGAGTGGTACCGGATCCTCGGCGAGGAGTTCATCGACCTCGCGTTCGCGTACGCCGAGG